>NZ_BOPD01000036.1:0-68658 GCF_016863575.1 Micromonospora sediminimaris | reverse complement strand
AAGCTTCCGTCCATCGCGCAACTGTGCGAGCAGTACCAGGCCAGCCCAACACCGATCAGGTTTGCGCTCCGGATTCTCGACGAACGAGGCTGGATCGAGGTTCACCAGGGCAAGGGGTCGTTCGTGGCGGCGGAACCACCCTCCTGATCCGACGCCCGCTCCCCTCTCCGGTGGCCCAGGCGAGATCTTGGTTCGGGAGTGCCCCTGAGGGGGCGGTTTCGGACCAAGATTGTTTCTGTGGCCGAGGCGCCGGTCGGCCGAGCGCGAGGGGATCTCGGGCAGTAGGTTGGGGCGGTGAGCGGACGGTTCCCGATCGAAGACGTCTCCCCCGTCGTCTCCTGCGGTCGCTACCCGGCCCGTGCGGTGGTCGGCGAGGTGGTGCCGGTGTCGGCGCGCGCCTACCGCGAGGGGCACGACGCGCTCGGCTGCAACGTGGTGTGGCTCGGCCCGGACGGGGTGGCCCGCCCGTTCACCCGGATGCGTCCGGGTGAGCCCGGCCAGGACCGGTGGCACGCCAGCATCGTGCCGGACGCGGTCGGCGAGTGGATGTTCACCGTGGAGGCGTTCAGCGACCCCTACCTGACCTGGCACAACGCGGTGACCAAGAAGATCGCCGCCGGCCAGGGGCCGGCTGAGCTGGCAAACGACCTGGCCGAGGGCGTACGCGTGTTGAGCGCGGCCACGAAGCTGGTGCCGAAGGCCGAGCGGCCCCGGCTCAAGAAGGCCGCGCAGACCCTGGGTGACGCCAAGCGGCAGTTGCCGCAGCGGGTGAGTCCGGCCTTGGAGCTGGCCGACCTGCTCTGGGAGCACCCGGTGCGTGAGCTGGTGACCACCGGCGAGGAGTACCGCCTCTGGGTGGACCGCGAGCGGGCCCTCTTCTCCGCCTGGTACGAGTTCTTCCCCCGCTCCGAGGGGGCGATCCCGGCGACCGTCGATGCGCCGGCCCGTTCCGGCACCTTCGCCACCGCCACCGAGCGGCTGCCGGGTGTCGCGGCGATGGGTTTCGACGTGCTCTACCTGCCGCCGATCCACCCGATCGGTCGGGTCAACCGCAAGGGCCCGAACAACAGCCTGCTCGCCGGGCCGGACGACGTGGGTTCGCCGTGGGCGATCGGCGCGGCCGAGGGCGGGCACGACGCCATCCACCCCGATCTGGGTACGCCTGAGGATTTCCGCGACTTCGTCGCCGCCGCCGCCGATCACGGTCTGGAGGTGGCGATGGACCTGGCGTTGCAGTGCGCCCCGGATCACCCGTGGGTGACCGAGCACCCGGAGTGGTTCACCACCCGGGCCGACGGCAGCATCGCGTACGCGGAGAACCCGCCGAAGAAGTACCAGGACATCTACCCGCTGAACTTCGACAACGATCCGGAGGGCATCCGCGCCGAGGTGCTGCGGGTGGTGCGGCACTGGGTCGGCGAGGGCGTGAAGATCTTCCGGGTGGACAACCCGCACACCAAGCCTGTCGACTTCTGGCACTGGCTGATCTGGGAGGTCAAGCGGGTCGACCCGGACGTGCTCTTCCTCGCCGAGGCGTTCACCCGGCCGGCGATGATGCACGGGCTGGCCAAGGTCGGCTTCACCCAGTCGTACACGTACTTCACCTGGCGGACCTCGGCCGCCGAGATGCGCGAGTACTGCACGGAGCTGGTGGCGGCGGCCGACTACATGCGGCCGAACTTCTGGCCCAACACGCCGGACATCCTGCACGCCTCGTTGCAGCACGGCGGGCCGCCGATGTTCAAGATCAGGGCGGTGCTGGCCGCGCTGCTCTCCCCCTCCTGGGGCATGTACGCCGGCTACGAGCTGTTCGAGCACGTGGCGCGCCCGGGGGCGGAGGAGTACCTCGACAACGAGAAGTACGAGCTGCGGCCCCGGGACTGGGCCGGCGCCGAGGCGCGGGGTCGCTCGCTGGCGCCGTTCATCACCACCCTGAACCGGGTACGCCGGGAGAACCCGGCCCTGCACCGGCTGCGGAACCTGGTCTTCCACGACATCGACAACCCGGCCCTGCTGTGCTGGTCCAAGCACGATCCGGAGACCGGCAACACGGTGCTGGTGATCTGCTCGTTCGACTCGCACACCGTGCAGTGGGGCAACACCACCCTGGACATGCCGGCGCTGGGCCTGGACTGGCACGACCGGTTCACCGTGCACGACGAGCTGACCGGTGCCCGCTACGACTGGGGGCAGCGCAACGCGGTCCGCCTCGACCCGTACCTGCAACCCGCGCACGTGCTCACCCTGCGCCGCCCGATCGCTGCGGCGTCGCCTGGCACCGCACCGACCGCTCCCGCCCAGAAGGACGACACCCGATGGACCAGCTGATCTCCGGGGAGATCCACGACCCGCACGCCGTGCTCGGCGCGCACCCGGCCGGCGGGCGTACGGTTATCCGCACCCTGCGTCGGGGCGCGGGCGACGTGAGCGTGCTGGTCGGCGAGGAGCGGCACCCGATGAAGCGGGTGCACGACGTCGGCGTCTTCGAGGCCACCGTGCCCGGCGAGGTGCTCGACTACCGGCTCGACGTCGACGGGGTACGCCACGACGACCCGTACCGTTTCCCGCCGACCCTCGGCGAGCTGGACCTGCACCTGATCAGTGAGGGCCGGCACGAGCGGCTGTGGGAGGCGCTCGGTGCCCGGGTGCTCGACGGCGGGGTGGCGTTCGCGGTGTGGGCGCCGAACGCCCGGGGCGTACGGCTGGTCGGCGACGTCACCGGCTGGGCGCCGGATGACGGCTGGCCGATGCGGTCGCTCGGCTCGACCGGGGTGTGGGAGATCTTCGTGCCCGGAGCCACCGCCGGCAGCCGGTACAAGTACCGCGTGCTGGGCGCGGACGGGTACTGGCGGGACAAGGCCGACCCGCTCGCCGCGTACGCGGAGGTGCCGCCGGCCACCGCGTCGGTGGTGCACCTGTCGACGTTCGAGTGGTCCGACGCCCAGTGGCTGGGCCAGCGGTCGCGGCGGCAGCCGCACCAGGAGCCGATGAGCGTGTACGAGGTGCACCTGGGCTCGTGGCGGCCCGGCCTGGGCTACCGGGAGCTGGCCGAGCAGTTGGTCGCGTACGTGGTGGAGCTGGGCTTCACTCACGTGGAGTTCCTGCCGGTGATGGAGCACCCGTTCGGTGGCTCGTGGGGCTACCAGGTGACCGGCTACTTCGCCCCGACGGCCCGGTTCGGCGACCCCGACGACTTCCGGTACCTGGTGGACCGGCTGCACGCCGCCGGGATCGGGGTGATCCTGGACTGGGTGCCGGCGCACTTCCCGAAGGACGAGTGGGCCCTCGCCCGGTTCGACGGCACGCCGCTCTACGAGCATCCCGATCCGCGCCGGGGTGAGCATCCCGACTGGGGCACCTACGTCTTCGACTTCGGTCGCCGGGAGGTACGCAACTTCCTGGTCGCCAACGCGCTCTACTGGCTGGACGAGTTCCACGTCGACGGGCTGCGGGTGGACGCGGTCGCCTCGATGCTCTACCTGGACTACTCGCGGCAGGACGGGCAGTGGACGCCGAACGTGCACGGCGGCCGGGAGAACCTGGAAGCCATCGCGTTCATGCAGGAGGTCAACGCGACTGTCTACAAGCACCACGCCGGGGTGCTGATGATCGCCGAGGAGTCCACCGCCTGGCCGGGGGTGACCCGGGCGACGAGCGACGGCGGGCTCGGCTTCGGCTTCAAGTGGAACATGGGCTGGATGCACGACACCTTGCTCTACACCTCGAAGGACCCGATCTACCGGCAGCACCACCACCATCAGCTCACCTTCTCCCTGGCGTACGCCTGGAGCGAGAACTACACGCTGCCGATCAGCCACGACGAGGTGGTGCACGGCAAGGGCTCGCTGGCGAGCAAGATGCCCGGCGACACGTGGCAGCGGCTGGCGAACGTCCGCGCGCTGCTGGCGTACATGTGGGCGCATCCGGGCAAGCAGTTGTTGTTCATGGGCTGCGAGCTGGCTGACGACCGGGAGTGGAGCGAGGAACGCGGACTCGACTGGTACCTGCTGCATGATCCGGCGCGGGCCGGCGTGCAACGCCTGGTGGGCGACCTGAACCGGGTGTACCGGGACACCCCGGCGCTGTGGGCGCAGGACACCTCCCCCGCCGGTTTCCGCTGGCTCGCCGGTGACGACGTCGCCAACAACACCATCTCGTTCGTCCGGATCGCGCCCGACGGGGCGACGGTGGTCTGCGTGGCGAACTTCTCCGCGCTGCCGCTTGAGGACTACCGGATCGGGTTGCCGGCCGTCGGCGCCTGGGCGGAGGTGGTCAACACCGACGCCCACCACTACGGCGGCTCCGGGGTCGGCAACCTCGGCACGGTGCACGCCGAGAACGTCCCCTGGCACGGCCAGCCCGCCTCGGTGGCGCTCCGCGTGCCGCCACTGGGCGCCCTCTGGCTCCGCCCCGCCTGAGGGGCGGCCGGCACCAGGACCGGTTGTCCTCGAAGACGTCATGTCACTCGGACATATTCATGTCTGAGTGACATGACGCTTACCAGGCATACAACAATCCGCCGGGCGGGCAGGTAGATCATCGAACGGTGAACCAACCACGTCCACGCGTCCGTACTCCCGGTTCCAGGTGAGCGACGAGGCGGAGGATTGATGGCGAGCAGTGGGCGTACGGCCAGGAACCGTGGCAGCGAACCCTCGCCGGGGCAGCGGAGGATCGCGGGGTTCGCGGCGGTCGGGGTGACCCTGGCGGTGGCCTTCGCGGTGGCCACCGGGACCAGTCAGGCAAGTGAGAACTGCGACGGCCTGGACGCCGCCGTGGGCAACAATCTGGCGTTCATCGCCGACCAGCTGGTGTTCCCCGACGAGTTGACGGAGGCCCGGATCGCCAACCGGCAGGCGGTCATCGACCAGTTGGAGCAGCGGCGCGCGGCGGCGGGCTGTACCGGCGAGGTCGAGGTGCCCGACGCGGACCCGAACGCGGCACTCAACGGTGGCGCGGCGGAGAACTGCGCCGGCCTCGACGTCGCGGTCCGCAACAACCTCGCCTTCATCGACGGCCAACGGCGCAACCCGGACGCTCTCTCGGAGGCCCGGATCGCCAACCGACAGGCGGTCATCGACCTGCTCGAAGACCGTCGCACCCTGGCCGGCTGCACCGGCGAGGTCACGCTCACGCCGGGCGGCTGACCTCGAGGCACGCGGCGCGCGGACCGAGCCCGCGCGCCGCGCAGCAGGTCCAGCTCAAACCAGGCCGGCGCCGCGCAGCAGGGTCCACAGACCGGCGCCGTCGGGCGCGGAGAGCCACTTCTGCCCCACCGGCCCCTCGGTGTGCTCGTCGTGTGGGAGCGGCAGGCTACCGGCGAGCACCGCCTGGGTGGGCGACAGCCGGCGGATCGCCACCCCGGCGACGTTGTCCGGGTGGGCGGCGACGAACTCGCGGTAGATTTCCTGGTCGTGCTGGCCGTCGTCACCGACGAGCAGCCAACGCACGTCGGGAAACTCCTTGGCCAGCCGGGCCAGGGTGGCCCGCTTGTGTTCCCGGCCGCTGCGGAACCAGCGGTCCTGGGTCGGCCCCCAGTCGGTCAGCAGCAGCGGCCCGGCCGGGTAGAGGTGCCGGGACAGGAACCGGGTCAACGTCGGGGCGACGTTCCACGCGCCGGTCGACAGGTAGAACACGGGCGCGCCGGGGTGGGCGGTGACCAGTCGCTCGTAGAGCACCGCCATGCCGGGCACCGCCGCGCGGGCGTGCTCGTCCAGGACGAAGGTGTTCCACGCGGCGAGCAGCGGCCGGGGCAGCGCGGTCACCATGACCGTGTCGTCGATGTCGGAGATGATGCCGAACCGCACCTCCGGGTCGAGGATGCGCACCGGGGCCTCGACCGGCTCGGCGTCGGGCATGCTCAGCCGCACCGAACCCCAGCCGGGTGGCAGGGTCGCGTCGAGCACCGTGTCGATGAAGCCGCTGCGGTCGGCCCGTGCCTCGTGCACCACCCCGCCGGTCTCGATGGTCACCGTGACGTGTTTGGCCGGCAGGGTGGTGAAGCTGCGCCAGCCCCGGACCTTCTCCAACCGGCCGCGCTGGCGGGTGTCCGGCCGCCCCAGCAACACCCGGCACATCACCCGTACCCAACCGGGCCCGCCGTAGCCGGTATACGCGATGATGTTGGTCCGCCAGCCGGTCCGCCGCAGCCGGCGTTCCACCAGGGCGTGCACGGCGTCCTCGATCCGCGCGGCCCGGTGCAGGTTCGGTATGGCCAGCTGGCCTGCGGGAGTCGGTGGCACGGAAGCAACCCTGCCACAGACCAGCCACCTCGGCCACGCGAGCTGAGCCGAACCGCCACGCCCGACGTCGCCGCCGTGACACACTCCGGTCGGGACGACGACGGGGGCGAGGTCGTGCCACGAGCAGGGGCGGAACCAGGGCGACAGCGCGGGCGGTGGCGGCCACGGCTCGACCGGCCGGCGCTTGTCGCCCTGCTGCTCGGGATGCTCGGAGTCGGGTACCGGCTGGTCCTGGTGCTGACCACCGTGCCCGTCTCCAACAGCGACGAGGCCACCTTCGGGCTGGCCGCGCTGCACATCGCGCAGGGCCGTGAGCAACCGATCTTCCTGTACGGCCAGCGGTACATGGGCACCCTGGAGTCGTACCTGGCCGCACCGCTGCTCGCGGTGACCGGGCCGAGCTGGCCGCTGCTGCGGCTGCCGGTGCTCGCGCTCTACGCGCTGTTCCTCTGGCTGATCCACCGGCTGACCCGGCGGATCTGCTCGCCGTGGTTCGCCACCGTCGTCGTCGGGCTGCTCGCCCTCGGCTCCGAGCGGGTCGTCCGGGACCAGGTGACCGCGGTCGGCGGGCGGCCGGAGGTCAAGGTGGCGGTGCTGGCGATGCTGCTGATCGTGGTGGCGCTGGCCCGGGGCACGGCACGGCACCGGGCGCTGGCCGTGGGCGGCTTCGGGCTGCTCGCCGGGGTGGCGCTCTGGTCGGACTGGCTGATCGTGCCGTACCTGGCGGTGGCCGGGCTGGCCCTGGTGTGGACGCTGCGCCGGGAACTGCTCGGCTGGTCGGGTCTGCTGCTTGTCGTCGGTTTCGCCGTCGGGCTCGCCCCGATGATCCGGGACAACCTGGTGGCCCCACCCGGGCAGGACTCCCTGTCGGTGCTGCGTGGGGTCAGCGGCGAGGACGGGCCGGCGCCGCCCTGGTCGCAACGGCTCGGCGGTGGGCTGCTGGAGGGCGTACCGCTGGCCGCCGGGCTCTGCCCGGTCGACGGTTGCCCCCGCTGGCAGGCGTGGTTCGGCCTGCTCTACCCGCTGCTGCTGGTGGTGGCGGCGACGCTCGCCGGGCTCGCGTACCGCCGAGGAACCGGGCGCGGCGAGCGGGTCGGCCCGGTCGTGCACCTCGCGCTGCTCGCGGGCGCGGCGTTGACCCTGCTGGCGTACGTACGCAGTCCGCTGGCGGCGACGGATCCGCTGGGCAACGCCCGCTACCTGTCGGTGCTGCAACTGTCGCTGCCGGCGGTGCTCTGGCCGCTGTGGGTGGCGGCGGTCGCCGCCCGACGGGGCACCGTCGGTGTGGTGGGCCGGGTGGCGGGTGCGGTGGCCGCCGCCGCGCTGGCCGCGCTGGCCGCCGGCTCGCTTGTGGTGACCGTGCTCTTCGCCACCACCGGCGCGGATCCCGGACGCACCGAGGAACGACAGGCTCGGGAGTTGGCCGACACGGTCCGCGCGGCCGGCCTGCGTGAGGTGTACGGCGAGTACTGGACCTGCAACCGGCTGATCTTCAACACCGACGAGGAGGTGGTCTGCGCGGTGGTCGACGGCAGTCTGCACCCCGGGCAGAACCGGTACCCGGCGTACTGGTGGCGGCTGGCGCGGGCACAGCGGCCCGGGTACGTGCTGGCTGCCGACGCCCCGGCGGACCGGCGGCTGCGGGAACTGCTCGGCGACCGGGCCGGCGCGGCGCTGCTCGCCGAGATCGGTGGCTTCCGGGTGTACCACCCGCCGGAGCCGCTCCGGCCGTGGCGTTAGAGTCACCCATGCTCATCCTGCTGCCGCCCTCGGAGGGCAAGGCCGAGGCCGGCTCGGGCCGCCGACTGGACCTGGACCGCCTCTCCCTGCCGGAGCTGAACCCACGGCGGGAGGAGGTGCTGTCCGCCCTGGTCGCCCTCAGCGCCGGGCCGCCGGAGACGGCGCTGACCGCGCTGGGCCTCGGTGCCGGGCAGCACGGCGAGTTGCGACGCAATGCCCGGCTGCGGCAGGCCGCCACCGCACCCGCCGGCCAGATCTACACCGGCGTGCTCTACGAGGCCCTCGACCTGGCCAGCCTGCCGGCGGCGGCGCAGCGGGCGGCCGGACGGCAGGTGCTGATCAGTTCCGGTCTGTGGGGCGCGGTACGGCTGACCGACCGGATCCCGCCGTACCGCTGCCCGATCGGGGCCCGGCTGCCCGGCGTCGGCGCGCTGCCGGCGCTCTGGCGGCAGGATCTGGGGGCCGCGCTGACCGCGGCGGCCGGTCGCGGCCCGGTGCTGGACCTACGTTCCGGGGCGTACGCGGCGGCCTGGACGCCGCGCGGCGAGCTGGCCGAGCGCACCCTCACCGTGCGGGTGCTGCATGAACGGGAGGTCGACGGTGTGCCGGTGCGCTCGGTGGTCAGCCACTTCAACAAGGCCACCAAGGGGCGGCTGGTCCGGGACCTGCTGCTCGCCGGCGCCCGACCGCGTTCCGTGACAGCGCTGGTGACGACGCTGCGAGACCTGAAGTACACGGTGTGCGAGCAGGCCAGCGGGCCCGGCCGGCCACGTCAGGTCGACGTGATCGTTTCGGAGCTGTAACCAGACGCAAGATTTCCTCAAGGCTGGACCGGATCGGTACCACCGGTCGGTGTCGCGGGTCACCGTAAGAGGACCCGACGCGACGAGGAGGCCCTCCGGTGGTTGCTGAACCGATCCTGCTCGACCGGTCCCGTCCGTCATCGGCCCTGCCGGCGTCCAGCACGCCGCCGTCGGCCCCGCCCCCGTCGGCACCGCCACCGCTGGACTGGACGACGCTTGCCGACGCCTTCGAGACGGCCTGCCTGCTGCGCTGCATGCCGCCGCCGGCGACCCCCGGGCACCGGCACGTCGGGCAGCAACCCGTCCGGCCGACGACTATCGAGTTCAACCGGGAGGAGGCGGCGCGGCGGACCCGGCAGCTGCTCAACCGTCTCGACATCCCGGTCCGGCACGAGGTGGCGGTCGGTGGGCTGCGCCGCCGGTACGAGCTGCACCGGCTGCACGTCGGGCGGGAGCACCGGCCGACGTACGCGGCGATCGTGGAGAACGGTTGGCGGCGTGGCCGGCGGGAGCTGCTCGGTGGCCCGGTGCCGGGTGCCTCGACGGCGCGGCGGCTGTGGCGCACCCGGTTGGCCGCCGCCGCCTGGCGGGCCGCGCTGCTGGCCGGTGGCCGGCATGTCCGGCGGCACATCCTCGGGGTGCGGATCACCGACCGGGAACTCGGCGCGGTGCTGGTACGCGGCGCCGCCCTGCTGGACGTGCCGGCGCTGCTGCGTCCGAGCACCGGCTGCTTCCTGGTCAGTGTGGCGCACGGTCGGGATCGGGACCGAATCCTGCGGTACGCGGCGGAGGAGGCGGTGCAGCGGCCGGTGGCCTGACCGGCGGCCGACCGACGGCCGCACCTGCTCCGCCCGTCCCCGGGGTTGCGTCATCGGGGTCCGGCGGCGCACAGTGCTGCCCGTGACCCGTACCCGGTATCCCGCCCGAGCCCGGTGGCGCGGCGCCCGCGTGGCGGTGGCGTTGACCCTGCTGCTGGCTCTGCCCGGCCTCGGCGGCTGCCGCGACGACCCGGGTGAGCCGGTGATCATCCGGATCGCCACCGGCAGCCCCACCGCCGTCTACCACGCCTTCGGCTCGTCGCTGGCGGCCATCCTCAACCGGGAACTGCCGCAGGTGCGGGCGGAGGTGCTGGTCACCGCGGCCTCCGCGGAGAACGTGCAACTGCTCAACGCCGGTGCGGCCGAACTCGGCTTCACCCAGGCCGACGTGTTGCAGGCCGACCCGGGTCCGGACCCGCCGGTGGTGGCGGTCGCCCGGGTCTACGACGACCTGCTGCACCTGGTCACCACCGCCGACAGCCCGGTGCGCACCCTGACCGACCTGCGCGGCCGGCGGGTCTCGGTGGGCGCGGCCGGCTCCGGGACCAAGATCACGGTGGATCGGCTGTTGACCGCCGCCGGCCTCGACGACGCACAGGTACGGCAGGAACGGCTCGGCCTGGACGATTCGGTGGCCGCGCTGCGCGCCGGCCGGATCGACGCCTTCTTCTTCTCCGGCGGGCTGCCGGTACGCGCGGTCGCCCAGTTCGCCCAGGACACCCCCACCCGCATCGTCGACCTGGGCGAGTGGACCGCACGGCTGCGCCGGGGCAACCCCGAGGTGTACGTGCCGCGGGACATTCCCCGCTCGGTGTACGGCGTCGATCCGGTCACCACCGTGGCCAACCCGAACTACCTGGTGGTGCGGGCCAACCTGCCGGAGTCGCTGGTACGCGACGTGACCCGGCTGCTGATGGAGCGCCGCTCCGAACTGGCCGCCGCGCACCCGGCGGCCGGCCGGATGAGTCCCCGCTCGGCCATCGCCACCTCACCGTTGCCCCTGCACCCCGGCGCCATCGACTACTACCGGGCCAGCAAGCCCTGACCGGGCGGATCAGGCGGAGCGCGCCGGGTCGCCGAGGCGGGGGAACGGTTCGGTGGAGAAGACCACCTCCACCGGCACCTCGAAGTGCCGGGCGATCCGCAGCGCCAGGTGCAGGCTCGGGCTGAACTCGCCGCGTTCCAGGTAGCCGATGGTCTGGTAGTGGACGCCCAACGCCTCGGCCAGCTGACGGCGGGAGATGCCCCGCTCGGCCCGGAGCATCGCGATGCGGTTGTGGACGTGCTCACTCATCTCGACGGCCCATCCTCAGGTCACCCGCTGCATGGCCTTCTCGCGGCGGGCCGCCACGCTGGATCCGGACTCCCGGCGGGCCATCCGGCGCAGCACCACCGGTGCCAGCACCAGCCCGGCGACGGCCCAGCCGCCGAGCACCAGCAGCGTCTCCAGGTGTCGCCACGAATCGCCGAGCTCGACGGCGGCCATGGCCTCGGGCAGCAACGCCGACCGCATGCCGAGACCGAGCCAGTAGATCGGGAAGACCTGCGCGACGGCCTGCAACCAGCCGGGCATCGCGGTGATCGGGTAGAAGATGCCCGATGTCGCGATGAGTCCCATCATCGGCAGCATGATCAGCCCCATGTTCCGGGGGTTGGACAGCAGCGAGCCGAAGACCGCGCCGACCGGCATGGTCGCCACCATGCCGACAAGCATCACCCAGGCCAGGGTCAGCCAGGCGCCGATGCTGTCCAGCGCGAGGACGTCGAAGAGGAAGAGGCCCGGTACGAGGAGCAGGGCGACGCTGACCAGCGTCATCCCCGAGACCAGTGTGATCTTGCTGATCAGGTAGCCGAACATGCCGTTCGGGGTGGCCTTGGCCCGCAGCAGGGTGCCGTCCTCACGTTCCACGGTGAGGATCGACGCCATGGTGACCAGCCCGCCGAACGCCACGGTCATGCCGAGCGTGCTGGGCAGCGTCTGCGCGCCGAGCGAGAACTCGGTGCCCGGCACCTTGGCGCCCCGCAGGAAGAACATCACCACCAGCAGGACGACAGTCGGGAAGAGGTATCCCCAGAGGGTCTCCGCGTTGGTGAAGCTCTGCCGCAGCTCGATCCGGCCCCGGGACAGACCGGCCCGGGCGGCCACGACCAGCGGGCTCATCGAGCCACCTCCTCGAACGCGCGGGTCGCGCCGTCGGCGCGGCCGGACTCGTGATCGCGTACCAACGTCATGTAGGTGTCCTCCAGGCTGGCCCGGCGCACCTCCAGGTCGGCGATGTCCTCGCCGTGCTGGGCGAACAGCTCCCGCACGAAGCCGGTCGCGTCGCCGGTGGAGTGCACGAACCGTGCCCCGCCCTGACTCCAGCGCACCTCGGCGTCGGCGGAGATGCGGCGGGACAGCTCGTCGGCGGACCCGCTGGCGATGATGCGACCACCGGCCAGGATGAGGATCCGGTCGGCCAGCTTCTCCGCCTCGTCCAGGTCATGGGTGGTGAGCAGGATGGTGGTGTCGTCGATGTCGGTGAGCCGGTGCACCAGGTCGTGGAACTCGCGGCGGGCGGACGGGTCGAACCCGGCGGTCGGCTCGTCGAGGAAGAGCACCTCGGGCCGGCCGACGATGCCGATCGCCACGTCCACCCGGCGACGTTGGCCACCGGAGAGCTGACCGACCTTCTTGTGCGCGTGCTCGGCCAGCCCGACCACCTGGATCAGCTCGTCGATGTCCCACGGCCGGCTGATCCGCCCGGTCGAGTAGGGCGCGTAGTAGGAGCCGAGGTGCGTCAGCAACTCCCGCACCCGCCATCGGCCGTGGTCACGCCAGGACTGGAGCACCACGCCGAGTCGGGACCGCCACCGCTCGTCGCCCCGCGCCGGGTCGGTCCCCAGCACCTCGACCCGGCCGCCGGAGCGCATCCGGAAGCCCTCCAGGATCTCGATTGTGGTCGTCTTGCCGGCGCCGTTCGGGCCCAGCAGGGCCAGCACCTCGCCGCGCCGCGCGCTGAACGACACACCGGTGAGCACGTCTGTCGAGCCGTACCGCATCCGCAGGTCGTGCACGTCCAGAGTGACGCCCCGGTCGGTCGACGCCCCGGTGCTGGTCGGGGTTTCCGCCCCGGCGCTGACAACCATGGACCACCACCTCCGTATGATCTGTGCGCTGAAAGATAGCACTCATACTACGGATCGGAGCAAACCTAGGCTGCCCCGGACCGGCTCTGCTCAGGCCACGGCTGGTGCGGACGACGCCGGATCGGTGGGTGCCGGTGGACCGGCCGCGGAATCCGGGCCGGCGGGTTCGGCCGGCTCCGCCGGCTGCGGGAACCAGAGCGCGGCGACCAGGCCACGCGGCGAGTTCGGGTGCATGGTGAGCCGGCCGTCGGAGGCGTCCACAAGCACAGCGGCGATGGTCAGGCCCAACCCGGCACCGTCGACGTTCTGCACCTCCGGCGCCCGCCAGAACCGTTCGGTGGCCCGGCCGAGTTGGCTGCGGGTCATCCCCGGGCCGGTGTCGCGTACCTCAAGGGTCGTCCCGCCGTCGCGGGCCGCGACGGTCACCGTCACCTCGCCGCCCGCACCGCTGAACTTCACCGCGTTGTCGATAAGGGCATCGAGGGCCTGGTCGATGGCGGTCGGCACGGTACGGGCGTACACCGGGCCGGGACCGGCCGCCAGCCGTAGGCTGACCGACCGGTGGCGGGCCAGCGGCTCCCAGGCCGCGACCCGGGACTCGGCCGCCGCCGTCGCGTCGACGGTGACCCGCTGGTTCTCGCGGCGTTCCGCGCGGGCGAGGGTGAGCAACGCGTCCAGGAGCAGGGCGAGCCGGTCGGTCTCCTCCAACGCCAGCCGGTGCTCGGCGCGGCCCTGCTCGTCGGTGACGCTCGGCCCCAACTCCTCCACCCGCAGCCGCAGCGCGGTCAACGGATTACGGAGCTGGTGGCTGGCGTGCGCAACGAACGCACGCTGCCGGTCCATCACGTCGGAGACGACGTCCGCCATGTGGTTGAAGCTCTTCGCCAGGCGACGCAGTTCGGGCGGCCCCAGCCGGTGCTGCACGCGGGCACCGCGGTCGCCCTCGGCGATCTCGTGGGTGACCGCGTCCAACTCGGTGACCGGACGCAGCACCCAGCCGGCCAGCCCGAACGCGGTGAGCACGCAGGCCAGCACGGCGAGCAGACCCAGCGCGGCGACAAGCGTCCACCAGGTGGCGACGGTACGCCGGACCCCGTCGGCCGGGGTGGCGGTGACCACCGCGCCGAGCACCTCGCCGCCGTCGTTGATCGGCACCGCCACCACGATCGGCCCGTCGACCCACGGCCAGACCGAGTCAGGCCCGCTCGCCTGCTGCCCGGACAGCGCGACGTCCAACGCCGCCCGGGTACCCGGGGCCGGTCGCCAGCTCGCCGAGGCCACCACCTCCCGACGGTCCCGGTCCACCACCGCCGCCCCGATGCCGTACAGCTCGTCGTAGCTGCCCAGCTCGTGGTCGAGTGGACCGGGCACGCCGTCACGCAACGCCGGCCCGGCCAGCGACGCGAAGCGGGTGGCATCGGCGAGCCGGTCGGCGCGTACCCGGTCGGTCTCCCGGGTGGTCAGCGTCACCGCCAGCGGCGTACCCAGCGCCACCACCACCAGCACCATCAGCAGCAGATAGCTGATCACCAGCCGCCGTCGCACCCTGGGCTCCTCACTCGCCCCGGAGCCGGTAACCGACGCCTCGGACGGTCTCCACCAGACGCGGGTCGCCGAGCTTGCCGCGCAGCGAACCGACGTGCACCTCGACCGTGTGCCGATCGGTGAAGGTGGTGCCCCAGGCGTCGAGCAGGATCCGGTCGCGGGGCACCGCGACGCCGGGTTGCCGGGCCAGGGAGAGCAGGACGTCGAACTCCTTGCGGGTCAGCGACACCGGCCGCCCGGCCACCGCGACGGTGCGGGCCGCCACGTCGATGTAGACCGGCCCGACCTCGATCAGGTTGCGTTCCGGTGCCGCGTGCGAGGCCCGCCGCAGCACCGCCTCGATGCGAGCCTGCAGTTCCACCATCGAGAAGGGCTTGACCACGTAGTCGTCCGCGCCGAGCCGAAGGCCGAGCACCCGGTCGCGCTCCTCACCGCGCGCGGTCACCGCGATGATGCCGAGCTGGTTGCTGCGCCGTCGCAACTGCCGGCACAGGTCGGTCCCGTCGCCGTCGGGCAGGGTGAGATCGAGCAGCACCAGGTCACAGGGGGCAGCGGAGAGCGCGGCGGCGACGGTGGCGGCGTGCTCCACCTCGTACCCGCGTCGGGTCAGCGCCGACAACAGGGCGGCGGCCACCCGTCGGTCGTCCTCGACCAGCAGGATGCGCACCCGGCCTCCCCGTTCGGTCTGCTCAACTGCGCTAGATGGTGGCAGACGAGCGGCCGGGTGGACAGGCCCGGGTGCCTCGGGCGGCTCAGCCGGTCATAGGCCGAAGGTCTCGTCGGAGGTGCCGTCGCGCACCCCGTCCACGAACCCCTTGAATCCGGGGTCCTCGTGGCTGGCCGGCACGGTGGCGACGACCTCGCCGGTGGCCTCGGTGACCGCGTCGATCAACGGCGCGAAGTCGATCTCGGCGTCGGCGAGGGTGTCGTCGTCGGCCTCCGCCAGGTTGATCACGTGCTGCACGTCCTCCGACGGCGTGTCGGGATCGTCGGCCCAGTCGGCACCGGCGCGGTAGCACTCGTCGTAGAGCGCGCGCTGGCTGTCGGTCCAGTCCTCGTGATAGCTCTCCATGCCCATCCCCTCGCCCGGCGGCCTGCCCTTCGAGCATGCCCGCCGGGGCGGCGAACCGGGCCGGTACCGGACAAAACCCGGGCTCAACGGCGCGGGGACCAGGGCACCCTTGCGGCGTCAGCGGCAGAGCCGGCCGACCTCCTCGGCGAACCGGTCCATCGGGTCGGCGTCGGTCGGGCCGAGCAGGTAGGTCTTCAGCTCCCGGCGGGCCTCGGTCATCGGGTCGTCGCCCGCCCGGGTGACCGCCACGATCTTCCCCAGTTCCCCGCAGTCGGCGGCCAGCAGGTACGCCGCCCGAGCGGTCGGGAAGGTGCGACGGAACTCGTCCTCAGGCAGCCCGGCGGGGTTGGTCACCACGTACGGCCGTTGGCTCTGCACGAAGTCGGACACCACGCTGGACACGTCGCTGACCAGCAGGTCGGTCTGGTCGAAGCAGTCGAACAGCGCGGGCACCCGCCCGGTGACGACCCGGTGCGCCGGTCCGTCCAGGGTGCTCGCGTCGATCAGGCCACCGGCGGCCCGGATGCGCTGCACGATCCGCTCGTGCGCCGCCCGGACCCGCCCCGACCGGCTCCCGGTCAGCGGGTGCGGCTTGTAGATCAGTCGGACCTCCGGCCGGAGTGCCAGCAGTTCGGCGACGAGCTGCTCCCCCATCAGCAGCACCGAGGTGTGGAATGGGTCGTCGGCGAGCCAACCCTCCCAGGTGGGCGCGTAGAGCACGGTGAAGGGACGTTCGGCAGACCCACCGGCGGTACGCAGGCCGGCCAGTTGCGGCCGACCGATCTCCACCACGTTCCCGTCGCGTACGCCGGTCCCGGCCCGGGCGAGGCGTTCCCGGCCGGCCGGCCCGGCGACCCAGACCTCGTCGTAGACCTTGCAGAACGGGTTGACGCTGGCGGCCTTGTCGCTGTCGCCGTGCCCGACGAAGACGTGCTTCATCCCGGGCTCCCGCAGCATGTGGATGTTCTCCCCGGCGTTGGCGGGATACAGCGCCACCCGGACGCTGGTCTTGCCGAGATTCATGAAATCCGCACCGGGCGGGACGCAGACCACCGGCAGCCGGGTGTCGGCCAGCTCCGCCAGGGCCTCCCGGTTACGCAGGAAGACCACCGTCGGCCGGTCCAGCGCCTCGACCGGGGCGAGCCACATGTTCGCCTGGTAGATGTCCTTGCCCGGGCCGGCGAAGTAGAGCGCGACCTCCGGGCGGTGGCTGTCGAGCCACCGCTGCACCGCCGACAGCCGGGCGCCGTGCCCGGCGCCCCGGCCCCGCAGCCAGATCGACGCGACAGTTGCGCCCACCACCGTGGCCAGCCCGACGGCGATCACGCCGGCCACGTGGACTGGCGTCACCGTGTCGGCCAGCGCCGCGGCCACCGCTGCCGGTACGAGCAACACGTTCACCCAGGGCAGCCGGTCCCCGCTGAGCGCGGCGGCCCACCGGGGCAGCGGCGGCCCGCCGAGCCGGCCCAGGTCGATGTTGCGCACCATCGAACCGCCGGGGCTGCGCCGGTCGATGATGCGCTCGAACGCTCCGGCGAAGACGGCGATCACCCACACCAGGGCGGGCAGCAGGAGCAGCAGGGTCAATGCGCCGCCGACCGGGGCCACCTGGGCGACGACCAGCAGCACGACCGACACGTCGCGGGCCAGCTGCCGGTAGCCCAGGCCGAGGCCGGCCTTCTCCATCAGGGTCACGGTGGCCGGTGACCACCGCTGCACGGCGACCTCGCCGAGCACCGCCGCCAGTGCGGCAACCACGAACCCGGCGACCTGGCCGAACGCGCCGCCGACGAGCAGGAGCAGGTACGCCCCCACCAGCAGGGCCCCACGCGCCGCCACACCGACGCGCCCAGTCAACATGCTCAACAAGGGACGGCTCTCCCTACCGCGATCGACGGCCGGCAGCCCCGGCGGCACCGAACGCCACGTCCCGGCGTCAGCGCAGCTGCGACCTTAACGCGAGACATCGACGCAGTGACGTCCGGGTGCCTACCCACGACGCAGGCAGGTGACGGCGTTCGGGTGCACGGGCGGATCGGCCTTCCGCCTGGCGAACGTGGTGTAGCCGAACCCTTCACCGGTCTGCCGGGCGTACCGGTTCTGGCTGTAGACGCAGATCGTGCCCACGTCCAGCCGCTCCAGCGCGGCGCCCACCTCCTCGGCGGAGGGCCGCTGGGCGGCCGGGCCGCCGTTGGCGAACCTGGTCAGCAACAACCGGTCCCGGGAGAACTGCGAGTTGATGTCGTACTCGATCAGGAAGAAGTCACGCGGCAGGACCACCCGCGCCTCGGTGGTCAGCAACGGGATGGCCCGCATGATGCTCTCCGGGGCCAGCACCAGGCCGTCCGGTCGGTCGAGGCCCACGACGAACCTCGCGATGGCCAGCTGCTTCGTGCGGATCTTCCAGGTCGGCCTGTCGTGCACCAGCACCCCGCTGCGCTCGTCCCACATCGGCACGGCGTAGCCGGCGAACGAGCCCACCATCACGGCGGCCAGCACCACACCGGCCAGCGCCCGTACGGCAGGCAGCCGGGTCGGCAGCCAGACCGTGCACAGCAGACCGATAAGCGCCGGCAGGGCGAACAGCCACGACACCCGCCACAGCACCACGGAGATGCCGGTGAGCGCACTGAGCCACTCCAGTACTCCGGGCACCAGCAGCACGCTCAGGGTGACCGTGCCGCCGGCCGCCAGCAGCGCCGGGCTGCGGCGGCGGGCCAGCAGCGGGCCGCACCACAGCGCGAGTCCGCCGATCACGCCGACGATGCCGATCTCGAACGTCCGGCGGTAGGTGTGCGCGGCGTCGTAGAAGTTGACGTCGGCGGCGGCCTCGTTGGCCGACCCGAGGACCAGCTGGCTGATCACCACCGCCCCGATCGGATAGGTAAGCGCGGCCGCACCGACGGCGAGCGCCGACTTCCAGCGGCCCACCAGCAGCATCATCAGGGCCGCCCCGCCCACCAGCAGCGGCAGGACGATCGCCGCCGTGGTGGTGAGCCCGGTCGCGGTGATCGACAGCGCGGCGATCAGCAGCAGCCCCTGCCGGGACCGGTCGTCGAACCAGCGGGTGAGATAGAGCCACATCAACGGCACCACCGCCGAGACGAACATGCCCTTGCCCTGGTAGAGCCGGGGCAGGTGGAAGTTGCCCAGGGCGGCGTCCGGGCCACAGACCAGGGCGAGGAAGGCGATGGCCACGGTGAAGGCGAGCACCGGACGCCGGGGCGCCCAGCGCTGCACCAGCCGCCAGAGCGCCAGCACGGCGAGCACCGCCAGGAGCGGCAGCAGCAGGTACCAGGTCGCCGACGCCGCGGAGATGCCGAGGAACCGGGCGAGCGCGCCGGCCAGCACCTCGATGCTGGCGATCGGAGGTTGGGACGCCATCGCCGGCAGGACGTTCTCGCTGAACAGGAAGTCGTTGAGCGGAACGTTGTCCCGTTCCGCGACCCAGACCGATCGACCCACGTAGTAGATGTCGTCCGGGGTGTTGCGGGCCAGGAAAAGGGAGGCGGCAGCGGCGCCACCGGCGACCAGCAACGCGTACGCCGACTGCCTGGCGGTCGGCGCCGGCGGCCGGGTCGCCGCAGTGTCCCGCCAGGTCCGCCAGGTCTGCCGGGTCAGCAGCACCAGACCCGTGGCCGCCACGATCCCGGCCGAGGCCGGCACCCACCAGGACAGTTCTGCGCCGGCCGGCGTACCGGCCAGCCCGGCGGTGATCGCCGCGACAGTGCCGAAGACCAGGACCAGTGCCGCCAAGCTACGCCGGACGACCGCTGCCCGGCCGGTGCGTCCCGCCGCCGGGTCGGCGTCGGAGGCCGGACCCGCGCCCGTCGCATCCGGCGCGCTGCCTGCGGTGTCGGGCGCACCGCCTGCGGTGTCGGGCGCACCGCCTGCGGTGTGCGACGAGCCGACGCGCCGGTGACGCCATCGGGTCAGCGCGATGAGCAGGAGCAACGCCAGGCTGGCCGCCAACCAGACCCGGAACGTCCACGACGGGGCGAGGCCGAGCGGGAGCGCGGCGTGGTACAGCAGCGTCCAGAGCGCGAACACCAGGACGGCGCCGTCGGTAAGTGCTGCGGGCAGCCCGGCGACTATCGTCCCGACCCGGCTCGCGGCGAGCCACGACCCGCCGGAAGCGGGAGCGGTCGGTTCGTCGATCGCCGCCGAGGGTGCGGCAGCCTGGTCGGTCATCGACACGGGGCGTCCTTGTCATCGTACGGGCGGGTCCGGCTCGGCACGTTCGCGGCGCATGCTCGGCCGGTGCTGCGAGCGGATCGCCAAGCAGCGTAATCGGAGTCGGGCGCAGGCCCGGTCATCACACGGCCCGGTATGCTGCGCCGAGTTCCGCCAGACCGTGCACACCCGATGGGATCTGAAGGTTGACTGACAAGAACTCCCCCTCCGTCTTCGTCCATCCCACCGCCGACGTCGAGCAGGGGGCCACGGTCGGCGACGGGACCAAGGTGTGGCATCTGGCCCACATCCGATCGTCGGCCCGGGTCGGTGCCGGCTGCGTCATCGGTCGTAACGTCTATGTCGACGCGGGCGTGACGATCGGCGACCTCGTGAAGATCCAGAACAATGTCTCCGTCTACCAGGGGGTGCTCCTGGAGGACGAGGTTTTCGTCGGCCCGTGTGCGGTCTTCACAAATGACTTCCGTCCCCGCGCCCAGAACCCGGACTGGAAGATCACTCCCACGGTGGTGCGCCGGGGCGCCTCGATCGGCGCGAACGCCACCCTGGTCTGCGGCATCGAGGTCGGCGAGTACGCGATGATCGCCGCCGGTTCGGTGGTCACCCGGGACGTGGCGCCCTACCAGCTGGTCGCGGGCAACCCGGCCCGGCCCAAGGGCTGGGTCGACGAGCGGGGCGAGGTCGTCTCACGGGACCTGGACAACCCGCCCCGACGGGATCACTGACCCGGTTACGACCGGGGCCCGAGCGGTAGCCGCCGGGCCCCGGGAGACGGCTCGTTCAGCCCCCGATGACCACCCGGCGGACGCCCGTCCACCGAGCTGCTTCGGTGACCCGTCGTCCGTCGACCAGGACCGTCACGCCGGGCAGATCGGCGGGGCCGAGCGTCCGGTACTCGACGTGGTCGGCCTGGATGACGGCGGCGCTGACCGGCTCACCGTGGTAGCCCGGCAGGCCGTGCGCCACAAGTTCCTCGTTTGTGTACATCGGGTCGCTGACGTACGGCTTCGCGCCCCGCCGACGCAGCGCCTCCACGGTCGGGAAGACACCGGAGAACGCGGTCTCCTTCACGCCGCCCCGGTAGGCGGCACCGAGCACCAGCACACCGACGTCGGTCAGGTCGCCGTACGCGGCGGCCAGCAGGTCGACGGCGTACTCCGGCATGGCGACGTTGGCCTCCCGGGCCGAGCGCACCACTGTGGCCGCCGGGTCGTTCCACAGGTACATCCGTGGGTAGACCGGGATGCAGTGTCCGCCGACCGCGATGCCCGGGGAGTGGATGTGGCTGTACGGCTGGGTGTTGCACGCCTCGATCACCTTGATGACGTCGACGCCCACCGTGTCGGCGAACCTGGCGAACTGGTTCGCCAGGCCGATGTTGACGTCCCGGTACGTCGTCTCGGCCAGCTTGGCCAGCTCGGACGCCTCGGCCGAGCCCAGGTCCCAGACGCCGTTCGGGCGGTTCAGGTCAGGCCGCTCGTCGAAGTCCAGCACCGCCTCGTAGAAGCGCACCCCGTGCTCACCGGACGCCTCGTCGATGCCGCCGACCAGCTTCGGGTACCGGCGCAGGTCGGCGAAGACCCGGCCGGTGAGCACCCGCTCCGGGCTGAAGACCAGGTGGAAGTCCGTACCGGCGGTGAGCCCGGAACCTGCCTCCAGCATGGGCGCCCACCGGCCCCGGGTGGTGCCGACCGGCAGGGTGGTCTCGTAGCTGACGAGGGTGCCCGGCTTGAGACCGGCGGCGATCGCCCGGGTGGCGTCGTCCATCCAGCCGAAGTCCGGTACGCCGTCGGCGTCGACGAAGAGCGGCACGACAACCACGACCGCCTCGGAGGCGGCCACCGCGGCGGTGGTGTCGGTGGTCGCCGACAGCAGGCCGGCGGCCACCACCTCCTTGAGCTTGACGTCCAGGTCCGTCTCGCCCGGAAACGGTACGGCCCCGTCGTTGACCAGTTCGACGACCCGCTCGGAGACGTCGGCACCGACCACCCGGTGTCCCTTCGAGGCGAACTGCACGGCCAGCGGCAGACCGATCTTCCCGAGGGCGACGACGCAGATGTTCATGGGACTACTTTCCTCTCGAGGGCCGCAGACGGGCCAGACGGGTGGCGGCGACCTGGCGGTACCGGACGCGCTTGAGCGTCAGGAGCACCTGAAGTTTGCGGTCAGTGTTGGCGGTGACGCGGTGCAACCGGAGCCCGCGCCACATCGCCTGGCGCGGTGCGGTGAGCTGAGCCTTCGCCCGCAGCGGCACCGTGCTGAGCCCGCCGAACACGCTGAGCTTGGCACCGGCCTTCCACCGTTGGGCACCCGCCGCGAGCAGCTGCTTCACCGGGAATTCCGCACGTAGCAGCGTACCGGCCCCGTCCGGGCGCAGCGAGACGGCGGCGGGCTGGTCACCGATGGTGACCCGCACCGCGTCGCCGGTGAGGTCGGCCAGGCGTGCCCAGGCGTTGTGTGCCGTGATCACGAGGGTCAGCCCACCTGCGGCGTCGCGGCCCCAGGCGAGGTCGGTCACGGTGGTCTTGACCGCCGATTTGGCGGCCCGCTCGGTGACGTCGTACCACTCGTCCGGGAAGCCCAGTTCCGGGTCGCGGAAGCCGACGTAGCCGGCGAAGCAGCGGTCGCCGTCGACAGTCAACGCAGGCAGCAGCTTCTCGCTCTGCTGACGGATCAACCCGCGTAGCTGCTCCAGGCTTCCGTGCCGGGCGACCATCAGGCGCAGGCGTACGTCGGGGGCGAGTTGGTCCCGGATGGCGTCGGTCAGGAAGCTCTCGGCCAGCCAGCGGATCCGCTGGTGGCTACGCTCCTGAACCGATGGGTCGAGGTCGAGGAAGTCGGCCCGCAGCAGCTTGGCCACCTCCCAGCTGAAGTGCCGCACCAGGACGGCGTCGCGCCGGGAACCGGGCTCGATCAGCCCGGCCACGAAATTGATCAGTTCCTCGGCGCAGCGCAGCCGCTCCTCGAACCGACTCGCGTAGGTGATGTTCTGCGCGTTGTCCCGTTTGACCGCGTAGTAGTAGACGTAGTCGGCGAGGACCGAGATCCGCCCGGCCCGTACGCAGGCCTCCAGGGTGAAGGGCTGGTCGCTGCCCATCCGCATGTCCTCGCGGAACCGCAGCCCGTGCCGCTCGATCAGATCCCGCCGGAACAGCTTGGTGTTCGACATCGACCAGGGCAGCGCGCTGTCGAACAGGTCGACCTGTTCCTCGGTGCTGGCGTAGATGGCCTGGTGCACGTAGCGATTGTTGGTGCCGACCATCCGGCCGAGCACCACGTCCGAACCCCACCGGTCGGCGGCGTCCACCAGCCGTTCCAGCGCCTCCGGGCCGAGGTAGTCGTCCGAGCCGATGAAGAAGACGTACCGCCCCTGCGCCACGTCCAGGGCCCGGTTGCTCGGCCCCGCCGGGCCACCCGAGTTGGGCTGGTGCAGCACGGTGACGGTGCCGGGGTAGCGCTTGGCGAAGCGGTCAAGTTCCTCACCGCTGCCGTCGGTCGAACCGTCGTCCACCGCGACCACTTCCAGCCGCTCCAGACCGATGCTCTGCCCGACAAGCGATTCCAGGCAGGTGGTCACGTACGGCATGGTGTTGTAGACGGCGACAACGACTGTCACGTCCGGTGCGTTCACCAGGCCACTCCCACCAAGGTCGTCAGTTCCCATCGTTGCCCGTTTCCGTCGTCGCCGGTACCGCCCGCCCGTGGACCCGAGCGAGTGTACGGCAGGGTTCCGGCCCGGAACCTCGTGGCGGTCGGGGGTCCGTGACCTACCGCGCCGATTGCTAACCTCCATGCTGTTTGACGACCGATGGCAGTTTTCGCTCGGGTGTCAGGCCGCCCGGCCACCCGGCGAAGGAGCTGTCGGATCATCCCCTTTCGGCACGGACGGGATCATCCATTGCACCTCTCCCTACCGCACCCTGCGGCCCGGCTGAACCCTGCGGCACGGCTGCTCGAAGGGTCGGATGCGGCGAGCGAGCGCCACGCGGCCCGGATCGGGGTTGATCGGGGGTGGTGACGGCGGAGCGCCAGCAGCAATCGGCGGCCGTGGCCGCACCGACGCGGCCGGGTCGGGTCCGGCGACTACGGGACGCCGCCCGGTACGCCCTGCCCGGGCTCGCCGCCTACGCGCTGATCCGCCTGGTCGGTGTGGTGGTCCTCGCCGTCTGGGCCGATCGCGTCGGCGTCTCACCGGGCGAGTCCCTGGCGAAGTCGGACGGCGTCTGGTATCTCGCGATCGCCCAGCACGGCTACGACGGGTACGAGAAGACGCAGTCCAACATGGCCTTCTTCCCGCTCTACCCCGGGCTGACCGCCGCGCTGGACCGGATCTCCCCGCTCAGCACCCGTGACGCGGGGCTGATCGTGGCCTGGCTGGCCGGCCTGGCCGCCGCCTGGGGGCTGTTCGCGATCGGCGCGTACCTGCACGACCGGCGCAGCGGCGTACTGCTCGCCGCACTCTGGGCGGCCGTGCCGCACGCCGTCGTCGAGTCGATGGCGTACAGCGAAACCCTGTTCACCGCCCTCGCCGCCTGGACGCTCTACGCCCTGCTGCGCGGCCACTGGATCACCGCCGGCCTGCTCTGCCTCTTCGCCGGCCTGACCCGCCCGACCGCGTCCTCGTTGATACCGGTGGTGGGGCTGGCCGCACTGGTGGCGATCATCCGACGTCGGGACGGCTGGCGTCCCTGGGTCGCCGCGCTGCTCGCCCCCGCCGGCTGGCTCGGCTACCTGGCCTGGGTGGGCAGCGAGGTCGGGCGCCCGGACGGCTGGTTCCACATCCAGTCCGCCGGCTGGGGCAGCACCTTCGACTTCGGCGTCTACACGGTGAGCCGGGGCCGCGAGGCGCTGGCGCAGACGGCCCCGCCGCAACTGTTCGTGGTGAGCCTGGTGGCCCTGCTGGCACTGATGTTCTTCGTACTGAGTGTGCTCGACCGGCAGCCGTGGCAACTGCTGATCTACAGCGGGCTGCTGCTGGTCACCACGCTGGGCACGGCCGGCTACTACCAGTCCAAGGCTCGGTTCCTGCTGCCGGCCTTCCCGCTGCTGCTGCCGGCGGCCGTGGCGCTGGCCCGGGCCGGCTGGGCGCGGGCGACCACAGTGCTGGTGGCGGTGGTCGCCTTCTCCACCTACTTCGGCGGCTACCTGCTGCTGATCTGGCCGTGGTCGCCCTGACCCGGTGGCCGGGGCGCGGCGCTCATCGGGTGAACGGCCGTACGTCCCACAGCCAGACGTCGTCGATCCGCTGTCCCGGGCCGTACAGGGCGTCGAGCACTGTCTTCAGCGCATCGTGCCGGCGAGCGCCCCGGTCGGGCAGCACCACCGCGTCAGCCTTCCAGTAGCGCACGTCGGCGCGTGCCTGGGTGATCTCCGTAGGGCCGACCGTGGTGTCCCGCTTGCCCGTCGACACGGCGGTGAGCAGGGCCGCGGTGGGCTGGGGCACCACTCCCCAGCGTCCGGTGGTGTCGGTCGCGGAGACCGGTCCGAGAAAGTAGCCTTCCGGGACGGCGAAGCCGGTCAGCGCAGCCGAGCCCCAGTACACCGAGGTCATCCAGGTGACCGGCACCGGCACCAGAGTGCGGCCGGCCGCCACGTGGTCGCGCCATGCCCCGCTGGTGACGAAGTCCGGCACCGGAGGTCGGCCTCGGGCCGGCAGCGGCGTCGGCAGGATCGGCAGCAGCGCGACGACCACCGCCACCGCACCGGCTACGCGGGCGAGCCGGCCGAACGGCCAGCCCGGGCGGGTGGCGAGCCGGTCGGCGGCCACCGCCAGCAGTACCCCGAGCGCCACCGTGGTGATCAGTGCGAATCGGGCCACCACCACGGAGTCGAACGCCGGTAGGTGCTGCACGAGCGCGAACGGGGCGGGCACGTCGGTACGGCGGGTGCCGACGGTCCAGGTGGTGCCGATCGACAGCAGCGCCGACACCAGTCCGACCGCCCCGAGCACCAGCGCGACGGCCTCACGCCGCAGCCAGCACAACGCGCCGAGAGCGAGCAACAGCATCGGCCAGCCGTAGAAACTCGCCTGTTCCGTGGTGTTCGGCGCCCAGCCCACGGCACTGGTCGGGCCGCCGGCGACGGACTCGGTGGCGAACCGGGCGAACGAGCCGAGCTTGAGGGCGTACATGTCGGGGGTGCCGGGATGGCCGCTGCGGTGTTGCGGGCCGGCGAAGTACATCCAGAGCGGGTACGCGGCCACGGCCGCCACCAGCACGGCGGTGATCGCCAGGCCCGGCAGCAGCGCCCGCCCGCGGCGCACCGCATCCCGCGGCCGGACGGCGAGGTACGCCAGGACCAGCATCAGACAGCCGAGCGCGGTGAGGAAAAGGATCTCCAGGCTGACGAAGAACTGCGCGGTCACCAGCGCGCCCAGCACCAGACCGTCGCGGACCACGTGCTCGCCCCGGGAGAGCGCGACCAGCCGCCAGACGATGAACGGCACCAGCCACTGCGCCGTGATGTGCGGATGGCCGTTGCTGTGTGAGACAAGCGCCGGAGCGAATGCGCAGAACAGGCCGCCCAGGAAGGCCGCCGCCCGGGAGTTAACGATGTGTCGGGAGAGGACGTGGTACCAGGCGTAGCCGGTACCGGCCAGGTTCAGCGTGATGAACAGCAGGTAGGCGACCGGCGCGCCGAAGAGCAGAGTGACCGGGCTGAGCACCAGCCCGGGCAGTTGCAGCCCGACGTTGGCCACCAGGTTGACCCCGTTCGGGGCGTTCTGCAACGTGGTGAAGAACGGATTCTCCAGGTGGCTGACCGCGTGTGCCGCGTACGCCAGCATCCACTCGTTGAAGCCCTGGTCGTCGGGGCGGCTGCCGAGCAGCCGGCCGTCGGGGTCGAGCCACCCTCGGCCGGTGACCCAGACTGCGCCGGCGAGGAACATCAGGGCGGCCAGCACGTCGACCGGCCAACGCCGGGTGGTACCGCGTCCGACGCCGGCCGCCGGCCCGGCGAGCGGCGGCGGGGTGGCGGACGTGTCGCTTTCCGCCGGCTCGACGCGCGGCGACGGAGCGGAAGCGTCGCTCTCCGCCGGCTCAGCGCTTTCGGTGCGGGCGGGCTCGCGATCGCGGGTGTCGGGAGTGGTCATGTTGGGGCGCAACCTTCCACGGCGACCGGGCCGGCCACCGGACGGATCGGACGGCGGCCGAGACGACGGACGCTCGGGCCGGCGTTATTGTAGGGTCAGCACCCTGTCCGCGACGGCCCTGCCCGGCGCCAGCAGAAACCGCGTCCCGCCGACCGACGAGGTACGGCGTACCTCTGACGAAAGGTCCCTCCCGGCATGGTCCCGCTCCGCAGACGTCCTGCGGCTGCCGCCATCCGACCGGGTAGCGAGGAGGGGCCCTCCGGGTACCCGCGCGGAATCTTCCCACCTCCCCAGGAACGGAACAAATGACCAAGCGGCGACCTCTCTGGGACTCGTGGAAACGTTCCCGGACGCGCCGGTCCGGATCCCGACCGCACATGATCTATCTCGCGATCGGTTTCCCGCCGGCGGCCAAGAGCTCGACCTACCGGATGCGGGCGACGGCCAACCAGTTCGCCGCCGCGGGTTGGGACGTCACCGTCGTCACCATCGCGGACGAGGCGTGGGAGCGCGATTACGGCCTCGACCACACGCTGGTCGCCGGGGTGGACCCCCGCGTCCGGGTGGTGAAGCTGCCGCTGTTTCGGGAGGACCTGGAGACGGACGTCCGGGCGTACACCGAACGACGTGCGTTGGACCACAACGACTATCTGACCGAGCTGCGCGAACAGCACCTGAAGGTCTTCCCCGAGCCGGTGTTCGGCGGCTGGCGGCCCGCGTTGGAGGAGGCAGTGCTCCGGCTCCACCGCGAGCGACCTGCGGAGCTGCTGGTGGCCACCTGCGTCCCGTACGTGAACCTGGCCGCCACCTGGAAGTTGTGGGAGACCCACCGGGTTCCCTACGTGGTGGACTTCCGGGACGGCTGGTCCGTTGATGTGATCAACGGCGGGGAGGCGTTCCCCCGGGATTCGGTCTCCGGCCGGTGGGAGACCAAGCTGCTCACTGACGCCGTGGCGATCTGGAACGTCAACGAGCCGATCTCCCGCTGGTACCGAGAGCGCTATCCGGAGCTGGCCCACAAGATGCGGATCGTGCGCAACGGCTACGACGCGGCCAGCATCCCGGCCGAGTCGATTCCCGCCCCCGCCGACCGGCCGCTGGCCTTCGGCTACCTCGGGGCGCTGAATCTGCCGGTGCCGCTACTCGAAGCGGTGCTGGAGGGGTGGCGGAAGGCCCGCGCGGCGGACCCGGCGCTCACCGACGCCACGTTCGAGGTGCGGGGTCACATCGGCTCCGGCTGGGCGCGGGGCGACAACCGCCACGCCGAGTTGCTCAAGGCTGCCGCCGCCGACGGGGTGGTCGTCGGCGGATCGGTGCCCAAGGCCGAGGTGGTGGACTTCTACTCCCGCTGGGACGTCGTCGTGCTGATGGTGACCGGCGGCAAGTACATGACCTCCGGCAAGGTCTACGAGTACATGGCCACCGGGCTTCCCGTGGTCTCGGCCCACGAGGCGGAGCACGACGCGTCCACCCTGCTGTCCACGTACCCGCTCTGGACCGGGGCGGTCGGGCTTGAGCCGGACGCGCTGGCCGGTGCCTTCCGGCGGGCCGCCGACCTGGCCCGCAACGCCGACGTGACCGAACGGGACAAGGCGCGGGTCGATGCGCGACAGTACGCCCGTGAGGAGCAGCTCATCCCTGCTGTCCGGGAGGTCACCGAGTTGGTGCTGGGCGTCGGCGGGCCGGCCGGCACCGCGCCCGGTGCCGCTGCCGACGCTCCCGC
Source organism: Micromonospora sediminimaris (assembly GCF_016863575.1). Taxonomy (NCBI): domain Bacteria; kingdom Bacillati; phylum Actinomycetota; class Actinomycetes; order Micromonosporales; family Micromonosporaceae; genus Micromonospora; species Micromonospora sediminimaris. The sequence continues at coordinate 40,302 of NZ_BOPD01000036.1, read as the reverse complement.
TCTTGCCCGAGAAGGTGGGTCATGATCGAGGTCCTGGTAGTGCTGGGCGCCGTACCCGCCCGAGTGGCGGTGCTCACCGATGCGCTGACGCAGTTCCGGGCCCTGGGCGTCACCGTACGCATCGCCACCACCTTCGACCCGGTGGAGAAGATCCCGGCGGTGACCGAGCTGGCCGAGGTGCACCAGCTACCCACGGCAGCGCAGTTGGGGCCGCGGTTCGGCCGGATGCTCAAGCGGGCCAACCCGGCCCGGCGTCCGTGGCTGCGCGCCCAGCGTGACCCGTGGATCCGTCGGCACGCGAAGCGGGCCGACGTGCTGGTCGCCCTGGACGTCAAGGCCCTGCACACGGTCTGGCAGCTGGCGCAGCGGCACCGGCGGGCCGATGCGGTCCACGGCATCGCTCCGGCGTTGCAGGCGGTGCAGAGGCGGTCGGCCGACCCGGCGCGGTACCGCCGGCACCGGCTGAGCACCATCGGTCCCTCGCCCACGGCGCTGACCAGCACCACCCGCAGTCAGACCATCGACCTGGCGAAACGGGTTTTCGACCTGAGTACCGGCAAGAGGGCCATGCAGCTCGCCCCGGTGCGTTGGTTCTGGCATCAGGCGGTGACCGCTCCCGGTGTGCCGGAACGCCTGCGGGGCGTGGCCGCCCGACGGGTGAACCGCAGCATGCGCCGGGCCGGGCACCGGGACAGCGCGAACCGGCTGGTGCTCGCCGCCCAGCGCCGGATGCGCAGCGTCGCGGCGAAGGGTCAGGTGCTCAGCCCGATGGTCGAGGCGGAGCTCAAAGAGGGCCAGTTGCCCGAGCACCTGAAGACGGTGGTCAAGGGACAGCTTCAGATGGCCGAAGGCCACCTGAAGAAGCGCCGGACGGGCCAGGCCGCGGAGCACGTGGTACGCGCCTTCGACCTGATGTTCCACCGGAACCTGCACTTCGACGGGCTCACCTCGCCGCTGGCCGCGGATCCGGCGGGTTTCCTCGCTCCGCTGCTGAAGAGCGAGGTCGGCAAGGCTTTGGCCACTCCGCAGGGCCGCCGTACGCCGGCGGAATTCCCACCCGCCGACCGTCCACACCGGATGCTCTTCTTCACCGGGATCAACGACAACTTCATCGGGCCGATCCTCGATCGCTACGAGGCGACGCCCGGCGTGGAGGTCCGCCGGTTGAACCTGGTGGAGGAGTCGATCCGCCCGGTGCTCGGCAACGGGCGGATGCGTCTGACCCGACACCGGCTCGCCGGCAGCTCCGAGCACGCCCGCAGGGTCCAGGAGGCCTGGGGCGCCGACGTCGCCTGGGCGGACACCATCTTCGTCGACTGGTGCAACCTGGCCGCCGCGATGCTCACCATGATCGATCCGGGGTCGGCCCGGGTGATCATCCGGTTGCACAGCTTCGAGGCGTTCACCTGGTGGCCGCACCTGACCGACTGGTCCCGGGTGGACGACCTCGTTTTCGTCTCCGAGCACCTGCGCGATCTGGCGCTGGCGGCGGTGCCCCGGCTTCGCGGGCCGGAGGGTCCGCGGACCCATGTGATCGCCAACGCCATGGACCTGCACCGGTACGTGCTGCCGAAGCCGTCGGCGGAGGCCCGCTTCATGCTCGGCCTGGTCGGGCTAAGTGCGGTGGCGAAGGACCCGCGCTGGGCGTTGGAGGTGCTCCGCGAGTTGCGCCGCCGCGACGACCGGTACCGGTTGAAGCTGATCGGTGACGAGTTGCGCACCTCGCTCGGCCCAGGGGTGGCGAGGTACGCGGAGGAGCTGGCCGCGGACCTGGCCGAGCTGGAGCCCACCGGTGCCGTGGTACGCACCGGCCGGACGGAGGACGTGCCGGGGGCCCTGACCGATGTCGGGGTCATCCTCAGCACCTCGGTACGGGAGAGCTTCCACTGCGGACTGGTCGAGGGTGCCGCCAGTGGTGCCGTGCCGGTGGTACGGGACTGGCCGTTCTTCGCCGGCCGGGCGCACGGTGCCCGCACCCTCTTCCCCAGTGACTGGGTGGTCTCCACTCCGGCGGAGGCGGCGCAGCGGATCCTGGACGTCACCGCGTCCGAGGAGACCTGGCGCGAGGCGGGCCGGGCGGCGGCCTCGCACGTGCTCGGCGAGTGGGACTGGTCCGTCACGCACAAGGACTTCGACCGGTTGGTGCTGGAGCCACCGGCGGCCACGCGCTGACGTACCGGCCAACCGTTTCCGGGGCCGTTCCGCGTCAGCGGAACGGCCCCGGTGTCGTCGGTCGGACCGGCTAGCGGGCGGCGGCGGTCTCCTCATGGTGGCCCGGCGCCACCGCGACCACCGTGCCGTCGGTGGCCGACGCCAACAGCCCCGCGGCGACCTGCACCGTACGCAGCCCTTGCCGGAGGGTGACGATGTCGCTCTCCTTGCCCTCGACCGCGTCCCGGAAGCGCTCGTGTTCGACGAGCAGCGGCTCGCGCTTCGGAATGGCGTAGCGGACCATGTCGCCCTCGGCCACGCCGCGGAAGGCCCGCAGCGCCTCCCACTCGGTGCCGATCGCGCCGTTGGCGTAGAAGGTCAGGTCGGCGGTGAGCGTGTCGGCGACGAAGCATCCCCGGTCGCCGGTGATGACTGTGGACCGCTCCTTGAGCGGGCTGAGCCAGTTGACCAGGTGGTTGACCATCGTGCCGTCGGAGAGCTGGCCGACGACCGCGACCATGTCCTCGTGCAGTCGGCCGCTGCGGGAGACCGTCCGGGCCGACACCGAGACGTACTCCTGGCCGGTCACCCAGCTGGTCAGGTCGATGTCGTGGGTGGCCAGGTCCATCACCACGCCGACATCGGCGATCCGGTGCGGGAACGGGCCCTGCCGTCGGGTCACCACCTGGTAGACCTCGCCCAGCTCGCCCGCTTCCAGGCGGATGCGCAGGTTTTGCAGGGCGGGGTTGTACCGCTCGATATGGCCGACCCCGGCCACCAGCCCACGGCTTTCGAACGCCTCGACGAGGCGGGTCGCCGCCTCGACGGACTGCGCGATCGGCTTCTCGATCAGCGCGGGCACCCCGTGTGCGGCGAGTTCCAGCCCGACCTGCTCGTGCAGCGCGGTCGGGCAGGCGACCACCGCATAGTCGATGCCCAGGGCCAGCAGCTCGCCGAGATCGGGCAGCACCGGCGCCCGGAGCAGGCCGCTCTGGTCACCGGCCGGGTCGACGATCCCGACCAGCTCGACCCCGTCCAGACCGGAGAGTACGCGGGCGTGGTTGCGCCCCATCGCGCCGAGGCCGATCAGGCCGGCGCGCAGCTTGCCGCCCTGCCGCGCGCTCACCGGGCACCACCGGCGAGGTTGGCGGCCTCGACGATCCGCTCAAGGTCGTCGGGGCTCAGCGAGGGGTGCACCGGCAGCGAGATCACCTCGGCGGCGGCCCGCTCGGTCTCCGGCAGTTCCCAGGGGCCGGGCTGGCCGTCCTTGTCCAGGTACGGCTTGAGCCGGTGGATCGGGGTCGGGTAGTAGACGGCGTTGCCGATACCCGACTCGTGCAGGCGCGCCTGGGCGGCGTCCCGGTCGCCCCGGACCCGGACGGTGTACTGGTGGTACACGTGCCGGGCGGCGTCCGCCACCGGCGGGGTCACCATGCCGGTGATGTTCGAGTCGAGGTACTTGGCGTTGGCCCGACGCTGCTCGGTCCACTCGCCGAGCTGGGTCAACTGCACCCGGCCGATGGCCGCGGCCACGTCGGTCATCCGCATGTTGGCCCCGACGATCTCGTTCGCGTACCGCTGCTCCATGCCCTGGTTGCGCAGCAGCCGCAAGGTGCGGGCGAGCCCGGCGTCCGCGGTGCTGATCATGCCTCCCTCCAGGGAGTGCATGTTCTTGGTGGGATAGAAGCTGAAGCAACCGGCGGTGCCGAACGCGCCAACCGGGGTGCCGTGCAGGCTGGCGTCGTGGGCCTGGGCGGCGTCCTCGACCACGGCCAGGCTGTGCCGCTGCGCGACCGCCATGATCCGGTCCATCGCGGCGGGGTGGCCGTACAGGTGGACCGGCATGATGGCGACGGTCCGCGTGGTGACCGCGGCGGCGACCGCCTCCGGGTCGAGACAGAAGCTACCCGGCTCGATGTCCACGAAGATCGGCTCGGCGCCGACCAGCCGCACCGCGTTGGCGCTGGCCGCGAAGGAGAACGACGGCACGATGACCTCGTCGCCCGGGCCGACGCCGAGCGCCAGCAGGGTCAACTGGAGGGCGGAGGTGCCGGAGTTGACGGCGACACAGTGTCGGTTGGCGACGAGTTCGCCGAACTCCTGCTCGAACGCGGCTACCTCAGGTCCCTGTACCACCATGCCGCTGCGCAACACCCTGACAGCCGCCTCGATCTCGGCTTCGCCGATGATCGGGCGGGCTGGCGGTATGAAGGCCGGGCGCTGCCCAGTCATGAAGAAGATCCCCTCCCGTTGCCGGACTGTTCGCAAGTTCGGGGTGCGATACTAGTCCGTTGGACACGGAAGATGAGAAAGCCGTTCACGGGGCGTCCAGCCGGCGTTCACGATTCGGTGGCGAACGCCACGCAGCTCAGGCCAGCTCGTCCTCCGGCACGGCGCAGGCCACCCGCAGGGCAGCCACGGCAGCCCGTGCCATCCGGTCCAGTTCGGCTGGGTCCAGCGGCAACCGGGCGATGGCCATCCGCCAGTAGATCGGCCCGACGATCAGGTCGGCCGCGGTCCGCGGGTCGGCGCCGCTGGGCAGCTCACCACGCTCCACCGCCCGCCCGATAACGATCTTGCCGATCCGGTCCTGGTAGTCCTTCAGCGCGCTCTGCAGGGTCCCGGCGATCTGCGGATTGCGCGCCGCCTCGGCGAGCAGGTCGGGGATGATCTGCGACGCCACCGGGTGACCCAGCGCACCGCTCACGACCAGCAGCAGCAGCCGGACGTCACCGTCGAGGGTTCCGGTGTCCAGCATCGGCAGCTTCCGGCTCGCGACGGCCGAGACCACGTCCAGCACCAGGTCGAGCTTCGAGTTCCAGCGGCGGTAGATCGCGGTCTTGCTGACCCCGGCCCGGCGGGCCACCGCCTCGATGGAGAGCCGGCCGTATCCGACCGCGGCGAGTTCCTGCATGAGGGCCCGACGGATGGCCGAGGTGATCTCACCCCGGAGCACCGCCGCACCGGCCGGCGCGCGCCTCTTCTCGGCCGTCACCTGGGACTCTTCTCGACTGTCACCGGCACAGCGTAGCGCAACGACGCTACGGTTGCGTCCCGACGTATTTCGGACTACTGTCCAGCCAGCGACCGGGGGCGGCGCTCCCGCACTGACCCACGCTAGATTCACTCATCGCGCGACATAACGCCGGCACGACAGATCGGAGCGCCCATCCCCATGGCCAACCTGCTGGCCGACCCCGACTCCGGCCTCACCCCAGCTCAGCTGGCCGCCCGACACGGGCTGCGGGTGGCCGGCGAGCGGCCCACGATCGGCGCCTACAGCGGCCAGCTGTGGCGCTACCGGCACTTCATCTCCGCGTACGCCCACGCCAAGCTGACCGCCTCGTTCAGCAACGCCCGGCTCGGGCAGCTTTGGCAGGTGCTCACCCCGCTGAGCAACGCCGCGGTCTACTTCCTGATCTTCGGTGTGGTGCTCGAACAGACCCGCAACATGCCCAACTTCATCGCCTACCTGACCACCGGGGTGTTCATCTTCAACTTCACCCAGGTCAGCCTCCAGCAGGGCACCCAGGCGATCAGCGGCAACCTCGGCCTGATCCGCGCTCTGCACTTCCCCCGGGCCTGCCTGCCGCTGGCCATCACCGCCACCCAGTTCCAGCAGCTGCTCGGCTCGATCGTGGTGCTGTTGATCATCGTGGTCGCCACCGGTGAGCCGATCACCCTGATGTGGCTGATGCTGGTGCCGGCGGTGCTGCTCCAGACGGTCTTCAACGCCGGGTTGACCATGGCGATGGCCCGGCTGGGCGCCAAGGCCACCGACCTGAAGCAGGTCATGCCGTTCATCCTGCGGGCCTGGATGTACGGCTCCGGCGTGCTCTACAGCGTCACCCTGTTCGCCGAGAACCTGCCCGGCTGGGCCACGGGCATCGTGCAGTTCAACCCGATGCTTGTCTACATCGAGCTGGCCCGCATCTCCCTGCTGGAGAACACCCACCTGCTCAACGACTCGCTGCCGCTGACCTGGCTGATCGCGCTCGGTTGGGCGGTCGTCGCGGGGCTCGGCGGCTACTTCTACTTCTGGCGCGGCGAACAGGAGTACGGCCGTGGTTAACCTTGAAATGTCCAATGATGTGACGGTGACCCTTCCCCGAATCGAGGAGCGGATCCCCACCGTGGTGGTGGACGACGCGCACGTCGTCTACCGGGTGTACCGGGGCTCCGCCGGCAACACCAGCCCGGTGGCCGCCTTCAAGCGGTTGATCACCCGCACCAACACGCCGAACGTCCGGGAGGTGCACGCGGTACGCGGAGTTTCGTTCACCGCGTACCGGGGCGAGGCCATCGGGCTGATCGGCACCAACGGCTCCGGCAAGTCGACCCTGTTGCGGGCCATCGCCGGACTGCTGCCGGTGGAGCGGGGGGCCGTCTACACCCAGGGGCAGCCTTCGCTGCTGGGCGTGAACGCCGCTCTGCTCAACGACCTCCCCGGCGAGCGCAACGTTACGATCGGCTGCCTGGCCATGGGCATGTCACCGGCCGACGTACGGCGCAAGCTCCCGGAGATCATCGAGTTCTCCGGGATCAACCAGCGGGGTGACTTCGCCTCGCTGCCGATGCGCACCTACTCCTCCGGCATGTCGGCCCGGCTGCGCTTCTCCATCGCCGCCGCGAAGCAGCACGACGTGCTGCTGATCGACGAGGCCCTCGCCACCGGCGACAAGGCGTTCCGCAAGCGCAGCGAGCGGCGGGTGCGGGAGCTGCGGGAGAGCGCCGGCACGGTGTTCCTGGTCAGCCACCAGCTCTCTTCCGTACGGGACACCTGCGAACGCACCATCTGGCTGGAATCCGGCGAGATCCGGATGGACGGCCCGACTCGCGAGGTACTGGCGGCTTACGAGGCATTTACGAACGGCAAGTAGAGTCTGGGTGAACGAGCGGCGACGTCGCCGAGCGTGCCCAAGATCTTGGGCCGCGTTGTCCCGTTGGGACGACGCGGCCCGCGCGTTATGGTTCACTCCGTCGCCGCGTCGGCGGAACCTTCCGTTCACCTACCCACCACAGTCATGCACCCCCGAGAGCGAGGACCGGCAATGACGCAGGACCAGACCACCGATCCGGGTACCACGTCGGAGGACCGGACGCCGTGGCGACCCTCACGGACGGTGGCGGTGGTGCTGGCCGGCGGCACCGGCACCCGGCTGGGTCTGGGCATTCCCAAGCAGCTGCTCAAGATCGCCGGTAAGCCGATCATCGAGCACACGCTGGCCGTCTTCGAGGCCGCGCCCGAGATCGACGAGATCATCGTGCTGATGGCCACCGGGCACGTCGCCGAGGCGCAGAAGATCGTCGACAAGGCCGGCTTCCGCAAGGTCACCAAGGTCATCGAGGGCGGCGACACCCGCAACGACACCACCCGCGTCGCGCTGGACGCGGTCGGTGAGGGCGACTGCAACATCCTCTTCCACGACGCGGTGCGCCCGCTGCTCAGCGGCCGGATCGTCCGGGAGTGCGTGAACGCGCTGTGGACCTACTCGGCCGTGGACGTGGCCATCCCGTCGGCCGACACGATCATCCAGGTCGACGAGAACGAGTGCATCACCGACATCCCCGTGCGCGCCACGCTGCGCCGGGGGCAGACCCCGCAGGCGTTCCGCTCCGGCACCATCCGGGAGGCGTACCGCCGGGCCGAGGGCGACCCCAACTTCGCCGCCACCGACGACTGCGGGGTGGTGCTGCGCTACCTGCCGGAGACCCCGATCAAGGTGATCGACGGCTCCGACGAGAACATCAAGGTCACCCACCCGGTCGACGTGCACCTGGCCGACAAGCTGTTCCAGCTGGCCGCCGCGAAGGTGCCGCGGCTGACCGACCACCGCGCGTACAGCGAGGAGGTCTCCGGCCGCACCATCGTCGTCTTCGGCGGCAGCTACGGCATCGGTCACGACCTGACCGAGCTGGCCCGCCGCTACGGTGCCCAGGTCTTCCCGTTCAGCCGTTCCAGCACCGGCACCCACGTGGAGCGCCCCGAGGACGTCGAGGCCGCGCTGCGGACCGCCTTCGAGGCCACCGGCCGGATCGACCACGTCGTGGTCACCGCCGGGATCCTGGAGAAGGGCGCGCTGGCCGAGATGGACCAGGACACCATCGACCGGGTGCTCCAGGTCAACTTCGTCGGCCCGGTCACCGTCGCCCGGCAGGCCCTGCCCTACCTCCAGCAGACAAAGGGCCAGCTGCTGCTCTACACCTCCAGCTCGTACACCCGGGGGCGGGCCGACTACGCGCTCTACTCGGCCACCAAGGCCGCCCTGGTCAACCTGACCCAGGCGCTCGCGGACGAGTGGGCGGAGTTCGGCGTACGGGTCAACGTCATCAACCCGGAGCGGACCGCCACCCCGATGCGGACGAAGGCCTTCGGCGCGGAACCGGAGCACACGCTGCTCGCCGCCGAGACCGTCGCCCAGTCGTCGCTGGACGTACTGATCTCGGATCTCACCGGCCAGGTGATCGACGTCCGCCGGCCGCCGGGTGAGGCACCGGTCGCCGTCGCCGTACCCGCCCAGACCGACCGGGCGGCCAGCGCCGCCGCCGTCGGCTGACCCGTCCGACCACACGACCGCGAAAGCGACACCGAAATGCGTGGTGAGCTGGTCCGGAAGTTGACCGCACGGGGCCTGGCCACCGGTGGGGCGGTCCTGGCCTTCCTGGTGGTCGCACTCACCGGAGCGACCGCCTGGGGGCTCTGCCTGGCCGTGGTGGCGCTCGCCGCCACGGTCTGGGAGCGCCGGGTGCGACCCGGTGCCGACAACGTCGCCGAGACCGCGCTGATCGCGGCCGGGGTGCTGGTCGGCTACGCCCGCCAACTCGACGCCGGTTTCGACCCGGCCCTGGCCGCGACCGCCCTGGTCCTGCTGGGCCTGGTGCTGCTCACCGGTCCGCTGCGCCAGGCCGGAAACCTGGAGATCCGCGCCGCCAACCTTCCGGTACGCGCCTGGGTGCCACAGGTCGCGGCGGTGCTCGGCGACGCTGTGGCCGTACTGCTCGGTCTGCTGGCCCTGGCCGCGCTGGCGGGGCTGCCCGCGGCCCTGGCCCTGGCGGCGACGCTGCTGGTGGGCGGTGCCGCCGCGGCCGTCGCCCTCGACCTGGCCCGGCGCCGGTTCCGGCCGTCCCCGACCGGGTCGGCGGTGGCCCGGGCGCTGCGCCGGCACCAGCCCGAGTTCGTCCTGCACTTCTCGGCCCCGCCCGGCTCCGAGTACCAGGTCACCATGTGGCTGCCGTACCTGGAACGGATCGGCCGGCCCTTCGTGGTGATGGTGCGGGAGCCCGAGTTCCTGGCCACCATCGCGGCGGCCACCACCGCCCCGGTGGTCTACTGCCCCACCACCCGGAGCATGGACGAGGTGCTGGTGCCGAGCCTGCGGGCGGCGTTCTACGTCAACCACGGCGCGAAGAACAGTCACTGCATCAGGTTCACCCAGCTCACCCACGTGCAGTTGCATCACGGTGACAGCGACAAGGCGCCCAGCGCCAACCCGGTCTCGGCGATCTTCGACCGGATCTTCGTCGCCGGTGAGGCGGCCATCGACCGGTACGCACGGGCCGGAATCGACATCCCCGCCGAGAAGTTCGTGGTGGTCGGCCGTCCCCAGGTCGAGGCGATCGAGGTGCGTTCGCGGCCGACGCGGGGGCTGACGAATCCGACGGTGCTCTACACCCCCACCTGGACCGGGCACAACGCCGACGCCGACTACTGCTCGCTGCCGGTGGCCGAGCCCCTGCTCCGACGCCTGTTGGACCGGGGGGCCACGGTCATCCTGCGGGCCCACCCCTACACCGCGCAGAACCCGGCCTCGGCCCGGCAGTTGGCGCGGCTGCACGACCTGCTCGCCGCCGACCGGGCCCGCACCGGCCGGGCGCACCTCCACGGTGCCGCCGCGAGCAAGCTCACCCTGACCGACTGCGTCAACCGCGCGGACGCGCTGGTCTCCGACGTCTCCGGGGTGCTCTCCGACTGGCTCTACTCGGGCAAGCCGTACGCGGTGACCGACATGGGCACCGACGGCGACCGGTTCGTCGAACGCTTCCCGCTGGCCGCCGCCGGCTACGTGCTGCGCCGGGACATGGCCAACCTGGACGACGTGCTGACCGGGCTGCTCGACACCGACCCGCTCGCCGAGGCGCGCTGGGCCACCCGCACCCGCTACCTGGGCGACTTCCCCGCCGACTCGTACGCCGAGGTCTTCCTGGCCGCTGCCCGACGCGAACTGGACCCGGCCTGGACCGCACCGGCGCAACGCACCGCGGTCGCCGCGCCCTCCCCCTCCGCCACCTGAGATCACGGGTGCGGCGCGGCCCGCCAGCCGGTGCGGCGCGGCCCGCCAGCCGGTGCGGCGCGGCCCGCCAGCCCCCGGGCACCCGGTGAGGGTGGCCGGCGACGCCGACCACCCTCCTGAGGCGTAGGCCGCGTCAGGTCACGGGCAGGGCTGCCAGGCGAGGTGGTACATCGTCTGGATGCTGCCGTCGGTCGAGTCCATCGTGAGGAAGTTCGTGTCCGTGGACCGGCCCCGGCTCAGGCGCAGCTCGGTGTTGATGTTCAGGTTGCGCAGCTCGCCGCAGGGGTGCCAGACCACGGAGGCGATCGGCACCTCGTCGGTCACCATCCAGTTGTCGTCGAGCGGGGCGGGGATCGGGTGGTTGCTGAAGGTGCTCTGCGTCATGCCCTGGAAGTAGTAGTTCGCCCGCGCCGAGGCGATGGCGCCCGGGTTGAGCAGCCCGTACCCGCGGTAGTCCACCTTGACGATCGCGAAGGTGTAACCGGCCGGAGCGTGGACCAGCACGTTGAGCTGGCAGTTCCGCCGCCCGTCGGTGACCGGGATGCCCGGCCCCGCCTGGACGAGGTAGTCGCTGTAGATGGTGGTGAAGGCGGTGTTGTCCGGGGAGACCGCGACATCGGCAGTGCCCGGCCGGCACCCCGAGCCCGCCATCGCGACAAGGTCGATGACGACCTTGTCGGTGGGCGGATCATCCATGACTCCCTTAGCGGACGCCGACGCCCCCACGGTCAACGATGAAGCGAGTAGCGCAAGCACCACGCCGCCCCGCGTCAGCAGTTTACGCATGAATCCTCCTCCGGTACAGGAAACGAACCCACATGCGGAACAAGCTACGTACAGACATAGATGACTGTCAATGTAATTTCGATTTGTCGACAGCGGATGTCGAGCCGAATCTTATTCGGCTTAGTCCGGCGACTTCACCACGTCCCACAGGGTGGAGATCGCTCGAAACCTGGGCCCGCACCGCCAGTTGATCGGGCAGATACCCCTTACGCAGCAACAGTTATAGAGGTTGATCTCCGCGTCTGGCAATTCCGATCAAGCAAAGGCCAGCATTGGATCACATAGACGGAGACTGATGCTTGCGACCCTCGCCCCCCATCGCTAGCATCCTCTCGCAGAACGCCAACCGAGTGCTACTCACCGCCACCCACAACGGGCCGGCACGCGAAGCGCCTCACGGCCGTTCGGCGAAGAAACACGCGTTGAATTCGGTGAACATCAACTGCATCCGAGAGGAACGGAATGACAAAGAACCTCGTCGGCGCGAGAACCGGGATCTTCGCCGTACTCGGCACGGTTCTCGCGTTGTCCCTGTCCGCACCGGCCCACGCCGCTCCATCCGCTGCCACCGCTGCACCGGACAGCGAGATCACCGTCGAGGTGGTGGCTGCCAACGGCTCCGGTTGCTCGCCCGGCACCGCGCGGGTGGTGGCCCATCCCGACAACACCGGCTTCCGGATCCGGTACTACGACTTCGTCGCGACGGCGGGCCGCGGCGTCGATGTCACCGACAGCCGAAAGAACTGTCAGCTCGGTGTGCTCGTCACCGTGCCGGCCGGCTGGACCATCGCCGTAGCGGCCGCCGACTACCGGGGCCGGGCCCGGATCCCCACCGGCGCGACCGGTCGCCAGCGTACGACCTACTACTGGCAGGGCTCGTCCGAGACCAGCCGCACCGACGCGACCTTCACCGGCCCCTACAACGGTTTCTGGGGCACCTCGGACGTCGCCCCCGTGCTGGTCTACACGCCCTGCGGGCAACAGCGGGTACTCAACGTCAACACCGAGTTGAGAGTGGACCCGGGCACCGCCGGATCGAACGTCAGCATGTCCATGACGACGACCGAGGGCGACGTCGACACCCTCTTCAACCTCAAATGGGAACGGTGCTGACCCCCTGATCCGGCTTCGCCGCGACGCCGAGCAGACCGGCGGCGGACGCAGGTGCGCGACGCGCCCCGCGCCCGCCGCCGGCTATGCCAGGGGAACCGCCTCGTCCACCCGGGCCGCACCCGCGACCTCGTGGACCCCACGAATCGCTGCCGCCGGCAGTGCCGCGTAGACGTGCGGGAACGGCCCACCATTCGGGGCGTCCTCCCACCGCAGCGCACCACCGAGCAGGGACGCGTCGAGCGCGACGACGACAAGCTGCGGCTGATCGCCGAAGACCCGTGCCGCCGTGGCGGCCAGTTGGGATCGCGACGAACAGTGGATGTAGCCGCTGTCCCGGTCGAACGGTGAGCCGTTGAACCGGCCCGCAGCCTGGAACTCGGCCCACTCGGCCGGCAGCAGGATCTTGTAGATCAGCACGTCGCCATGCTGCCAGAGCGGCGGACGCGACAGGTCGGCCGTCAGTCGACGCGTACGGCGATCTGGAGGGTGTTCAGGTAGTGCTTGCGTACCGTCCCGGCCGGGCGAGCGGCGATAAGCTGCCGGATCCCGTCGAAGAGGGTCCGTCGCTGCCAGGGCGCGGCGGCAATATGACCGGAGTACGTGGAGAGCAGGGTCAGATACTCCTCGGCGGTGTAGTCGCGGCTCCAGACGTAGCGGTGCACGGTCGGGTGGGCGAAGAAGCCGCTGCCCGCCATCGCCGCCACATCGGGGGCCGCGATCGCCTCGGGTGGTTTCGGGCCGCCCTGCCCGTCGCCCATGCCGACCTCGTCGTAGATCCGCTCGACCTGCCGGAAGAAGTCGTCACCCCCGGGCGGTGACACGTGCTCGGTGGCCACGATGGCCAGGTGACCGCCGGGGCGCAGCAGTTCGGCGGCACGGCGGTAGGCGACCTCCGGGCCCAGCCAGTGCCACGACGTGGCAGCGAAGACGAGGTCGAAGGGCGCGAGGTCGCCGGCTTCCCACCGCTCGAAGGGCGACTCCACGACGCGTACGTCTCCGCGACCGGCGAGCACGCGGCGCGCCACCGAGGCCAGTTCCCGTCCCGGTTCCAGGGTGACCACCTGCCAGCCGCGCGCCAGCAGACCACGGGTGGCCTGGCCGGTGCCCGTGCCGATTTCCAGCACCCTGGCCGGCCCGGTCACCAGGCCCGTCGTCGCGGCCAGGTCGTCGAACAACGGCTCCGGATAGCCTGGTCGGGCCCGCTCGTACAGCTCGGCGGCCGTGTCGAACGTGGTGGCCAGCCCCGCGTACGGCTCCTGCTCCCCCATGCTTCCCCCCGCATCAGACGTCGAGGTCGATCTCACCCCTGATCGTCGCATCGCCCCCACCCCCGCGCCCCCGCGCCCGCGACAGGCCCTGCCGGAACGGCGCACTTGCTCTGCTTCACCTGGCGCACAGGATCCGCGACGATCCGCCGAGATCTTGGAAAGTTTCCGTTAGCGAATAACGGAAACTTTCCAAGATCTCGTGTGATGGTGGTGGTGGTGGCGGCGGGGGTCGTTAGGCGGGCTGGCGGCGGGTCCAGGCTATGAAGCGGGTGAAGAGGGTGGTGGGTTCGGGGGTGTCGTGGGGGTTGAGGTGGTAGAGGTCGCGCATGGCGTCGTACATCAGGCCGGCGAGGTAGATGGACAGGCCGGGCAGGTTCCCGTCGTACTCGACGCGCAGCAGCAGCCGGGCCTGCCCGCACGGCCAGGGTTGCCCGTCGGCGCGGCAGCACCACATCGGCCGTAACGGGGTGTGCGGCACCTCGCCGCCAGAGGCGTACGGACGCTGCGGACGCGGACCCCGCTCAGGGGCGAAGAGTCGGGTGGTGATCGCACCCGAACCGCCAGCGGTCACCACTGGCCTCCGTTGGCCCGCCACTGCTGCCCGGGGGTGAGCCAGCCGGGACGCCCCGGACGCGGCATCGGCAACGGCCGGGTCGGCTCCCGCATCCACTTCGGCAGGTGCGTGCCCCGCCGACGCTGCGGCAGGTACGTCTCGTGCTGATCCTGCCGCCCTGGCGAGTGCGCCGGCGGTGACTGCCGCCCTGGCCAGTGCTCCGGCAGCGACTGCCGTCCCGGCGAGTACACCGGCAGCAGCGTCGTCGGGCACAGGTACCAGGCAACCCGGGTACGCACATCAACCTCCCAGTCAGCGATCGGAGGGGCCGCCCGGACGCGGGGGAAGGCGCACGGGCGGCCCCGGGACAGAACCGCCCCGTCCCCTGTGGATGGGAGCGGCCCCGTTGCGTGACAGTCTGGTGAGCACGGCACTACGGTCGGAAGGCATCGACGCTGGCCACGGTGGGGCCCGGGTGCCCCGATCCAGCGCTGGGCGGCCTCTTGGCGATCTTGACAGACCCGGTGGAGGGGACATGGAACGCGAGCAGCCTTCCGACCTGCATGAGTTGATCCGTACGCAGCTTCGCCGGCTGCGTACTGCCGCAGGCATGAACCAGGAGGAGTTCGGTAGGCGGACGAACTATTCGGCGTCCCTGGTGTCCGCTGTGGAGGTGGGCACCCGCCCGCTCGACCGGCCGTACGCGAAGCGGGCGGACGAGGTCCTGGAGACCGGGGGCATGTTCGAGGAGTTGCTGCGAACCGCCGAGGCCCTGCGCCAACCCGCGTGGTTCCTGCCCTACCTGGAGGCGGAGCGGAACGCCCGGCAGCTCCGCTGTTACCAGCCGACGCTGGTTCCGGGCCTGCTCCAGACCGAGCGCTACGCCCGCGCGGTGATTCGGACCGACGCCGCGCTGACCGAGGCGGGAGTGGAGCGGCGGCTGGCCAACCGGATGGCCCGGCAGACGGTGCTGGAGCAGGACGACCCGCCCCAGCTCATCGCGGTGATCGACGAGGTGGTGCTGCGGCGGGTCGACGAGGAGCTGAAGGACGTGCTGGTCGAGCAGGTGCACCACCTCATGGCGCTGGCCACCCGACCCAACATCAGCGTGCACCTGGTGCCCACCGGCGTCGGCATGCACATCGGACTGACCGGCCCCTTCATCCTGGCGAGGGGGGCGGACGGTGACTGGGTGGGTAATCTCGAAACCCAACTCGGCGGCGTCCTGGTCGACAAGGACGGCGACCTGAGTGACCTGCTGTCCCGGTGGGAGACGGTGCGCAACGAGGCACTGTCCGGCCGCCAGTCGATCGAGCGCATGAAGGATGTTGTGAAGCCATGGATCTGAACGGCGCGACCTGGCGCAAGTCCACCCGCAGCGGTGCCGGCGGCGGCGACTGCGTGGAGGTCGCCGACAACCTGCCCGGCATCGTGCTGGTCCGCGACACCAAGAACCGCGACGCCGCCACGCTGGCCTTCACCCCGGCCGCCTGGGCGAGCTTCGTCGGCCTGGCGAAGCAGCACCGCACGCACGCCTGACGACGCAACACCGCACGCACGCCTGACGAAACCCGGGCCACGTCGACCCGACGACACAGCATGAACCCGCCGCTTGACGTACCCGAAACGGAAGCCCTCGGCCAGCGGGCCGAGGGCTTCCGGGTGCAGCGGGACGATGCGATCAGGCCGAGTAGCCGCGGGTGGCGGCCCAGTTGGCCAGGTCGATGGTGCTGAGCCAGTACGACGGGTACGAGGCGTCCGCCGAGTCGGCGATCTTCACCAGCCGCCCGGAGTCCTGGTAGCCGACCACGGCGATGTAGTGGCCGCCGGGGAACGAGTGCCAGCGGCCGTCGGTGTCGGTGACGGAACCGGCGACGTTCACCACGACGCCCCGCCCGTCGGTGATGGCGGCGACGACGTCCGCCTGGAGCTGGTCCATCTGGGCCGGGGTGGCCGCACCGCCACGGATCATCGTGGTCTCGTACGGGTCGCCCTTGACGACGGCGTTGAGGACGCGGGTGGTGTCCTCGGCCGAGTTGGTGCCGGCGAACGTGGTGCCGAGCTGGCTGGCCAGGGCGTCCTGACTGCGCGCGACACCGGCGGCGCTGAGCGCGTTACGCACCGCGGCGGGACCGCAGTAGTAGCCGTTGATCTGGGCCTCGTGGTCGTACTCCAGAACCTTCGAGGCCGGCGGCTTCGGTGCCGCCTTCTTGCTGACCAGGTCCGGGTCCGGGGTAGCCGAGCTGGCCTTCGGTGACGGCGAGGCGGCGGCGCTGGCCGGCGCGGCACTGGCCGGCGCGGCGCTGCTGGGTGCGGCGGTCGTCGGCGCGGCCTCCGCCTGACTCGGCGCGGCCACCGTGTCACTGAGCAGTTCGGCGGCGGCGGTCGTGGTCTGCGTGGGTGCCGGGGTGTTCCCGGTGCCGGCGAGGGCGGCTCCGGTGCCGGTGGCAAGTACGAGGGCCACGGCGGATCCGGCAACGAGCTGATAGGGGCGTTCGCTGACCAGCCGGCGGAGCCGGCGGGAAAGGGTGTGCTTCACGGTTCCTCCACGGGCTGAGGGGAGAACGGCACACCGGCTCCGGCGGTCGGGCGGCATCAGCGCGCCGACGACCGCCCGGGTGAGCGGGACAGGCCGTTCGAGGGGTACGCCCGGAGAGACCCGGGCGGTGGCGATGACCGGGGTCAGCTCGCGGCGGTCGGGCCAGCGAGCACGGGCACCGCGGTGCCGTGGAGGCGGGGGAACAGGGGGATCACATCGGACTGCACGAGGGTTGGTACTCCTTCCGTCACCGCCGACCGGGTTAGCTGACGGATTCGGGCGGGAAGACGCCCTACCGCGGGCCGAGACTCGCGGATTCACCCCAGTGGTGCAGTGGGTCCCCGGTTCGTGAGGTTCACGATTGAGCGGGTCGGTACGGCGTCGCTTCCTGCGATCGGTTACCGCACCGGACGCGCTGACACTACTGGCCGGTCATCTCGAAGCCAACCCACCATGACCTGCTTAAACATGATCCGTGGCGGCAATTTTCGGGTATCGGAGAACTGGCGTCGCTCAATGGGATCGACGGCATTCCGGGCACCTTAGGGTAACAACCGGACGGCCGGTGGAAATCTCGACGGAGATTGCTGCGGTAATCGCCTCACCTACGAACAGTGACCGAATTTCCGGCCCATGTGACCCAGCTCACGGAATTTCAGCCAAGCCGAGCCGGGCGCCAGCGCGGGACAAGGTCGCGCCGCCCGGTGGTGGCCCGACCGGAGACGGGCAGCCGGTTCGGTCGGAGCCGCTCGGCGGCCGCGTACGCCTCGGCGGAGAGGGCGCGGGCCGCCTCGGTGGCCAGTTCCGCCGCCCGCCACAGGTCCCGCTCCCGCTCGGCGGCCGATCGATAGGCGGCCAGGCGGTTGTCACGCACCACCCGGGCGAGGACCACCTCCTGCTCAGCCGGATGCCGCCGGGGATCCCAGCCGGACCGGCGCGCCAGCACATCGCTGAGTTGACGGGCGGTCAGGTCGCCACTCCAGTGGGCGGCCATCGCGGCCCGGCGCAGCCAGCGCTCGCGGGCCGCGTACTCAGCCGGGGTTCGGGGGGTGCGTGGGGTCGGCAGTCCGGCGACGCCGGCCAGCCGGCGGGCAGCGGCCTCCGCCTGGTCGTACGCGGCCCAGGCGCGGTCCAGTTCCGTCTGGGCCACCCGCCATGCCGTACGGCGTCGCTCGGCGTTCTGCCCGGCACCGGCTGCCGCGACCGCCACCTCGCCCGCGTATCGGCGCAGGTCGGCCTCTTCGGTCGCGGCGCGGAGCGCGTCCTCGTCGGCGGGTTTCTCCACCGGCCCGGCCGGCTCCGGGCGGGCGACAAGCACGGTGAGTACGCCCAACGCCAGCACGAGCAGGACCGACCAGATGGCGGCGGCGCGTGGCACCTCGATCAGGAACTGGTAGAGAACTGTCTTCTCCATGTCGGCACCTCGGGAAATCGGTACGGCGACGGTGGCCGTGCCGGCAGCGGATCGCGGATGGCGTTGCGGCGCGGTCGCGGTTCGTGCGGGTGCCCCTCGTGCTGAGGAGCACCGACGGTGCGGCTGGCGGCAACGGGTTGGCAAGGGCTCGGCGCGGGTGCGGCCCCGAGCGGTGCGGACGCGACGGAAGGTCGCCGGGGATCAGGCGGGCAGTGTCGCCGGGATCAGGCGTGCGGTGGGGCGCGGGCGGCCCGGACGCCCTCGACCGGGGCCGTAGACCCCCGCGTGACGCCCGCAGCGACGCTGCCGAGGACTGTCAGCCCGGGCCGGCCACAGGCCGGCGGCTGCGTCGCGGACACCCCGGTCGGGTCGGCGGGATCGTCGGCACCCCACGTCGTCGGCGACGCGCATGCTCCGGCCGGGCCCGCTGCGTCACCGGCCCACCGCGCAGCAGGCGTCGCCAGGCCCACCAGGTCGAGGGATGCGGCCAGACCCGGAGACGCCGGTGCCACGGCGGGGTCGGCCAGCGGTGCCGGGGTGGCGGGCCGATCGGTGGGAGCCGGGTGGCCGGGCAGGGCCCAGGCGCCGAGGGTGAAGGCGGCGGCGACCGCGAGCCCGGTCAGCAGCCGCGCGGCCCAGCGCGCCAACCACCACAGAGGACGGGCAGGCGCGGCGGAGAGCACCCCGTCACGCTACCGCCACGACCGCCGGGACGCACCAGCCACCGGGCGTGTCGAACCGCCCGGCGCGTCGCCGGATGCGTCGATACGCGCAGGTCAGGCTACCGCCAGCTCACTGTCCGTGATGGACGGTCGAGCCATGCTCGACGTCTCCGGCAGCGCCCGCGCCGCCCCGGGACGCCCGCTGTCGGGGCAGCCCGACCGCCGGCGGTCGGGACGGGGCCAGGCGACGCATCATCGGCTGTTCCACGTACCGGTGCAGCAGAGCGGCCAGTCCCAGGGTGAGCAGCAGGAATCCGATCACCGCGAGCGGGCCCCACCAACCGGGCAGGCCGGTGCCCCAGTCGCCGGTCAACCGCAGGATCGTCATGATCACGAAGACGTGCACCAGGTAGAACGCGAACGAGACCTCGCCGAGCCAGACCATCGTCCGGGAGCGCAACGGCGAGCGCCGCCCGTGCACGTCCGCGTCGGCCGCCGCGGCGATCACCAGGACGTACGCCGCCGCCAGCAGCGCCGCCCAGAACTCGGCCCGGATCCACTGGGAGGCCGCCACCCAGGTCAGAACGAAGATCAGGCTGGCCACGGGGAGCCTCGGCCCACGCCAGTGGCCCCGCAGCATGAGTTCGGCCGCAGCCACGCCCATCCAGAACTCCAGCGAACGGACCAGCGGGAAGACCTGGGTGAACCACCAGCGATCCGACTCCGGCACCAGTGCCTGCCCGGGCCAGAGCGCCAGGATCAGCAGCGGCACCGCGATCACCACGGCCCACAGCAGCCACGGTCGGGCCCGCCGCACCGCAGGCAGCACCAGCGGCAGGCAGAGGTAGAAGAACAGCTCGCAGGAGAGCGACCAGCTGACGTTGTTGACGCTGTAGAAGTGTCCGGGCCGGGGGTCCCAGGCCTGCACCAGCAAAAGGTTCTCCAGCGCCGCCACCGGGTTGATCGGATCGGCGAACCAGAGCATCGCCAGCATGGCCAGCGCCCACAGCACCAGGTGGTTCGGATAGATCTTGGCGAACCGACGTCGCCAGAACCGGCGGCGGGAGGCGCCGGGCCGCGCGGACCAGACCAGCACGAAGCCGCTGAGGATGAAGAAGAACTGCACCCCGGACAGACCCAGGGTGAAGATCTCGCCCACCACCGACTGCGGGCCGGGATCGGCGATGATGCGCATGGTGCCGGCGTGGAAACCGAAGACCAGCAGCGCGGCGATCCACCGCAGCCCGGTCAGCGACGGCAGGCGGTCGGCGTCCGTACGCTCGCTCGGGGTGGTCGCCGACGCCGCGAGGGTAGTGCTCGTCATGTCCACCTCCCGGTTCTCGACCACGTCACCCGCACGCCCGTCTCCTCGTGGCCGCCGAGTTGGCGGCAGGAGCCGGTCTCCCGTGGCAACCGGTCGACGCAGCCCGCCGGGCACCCTACCTCGGGTAGCTGGCAGACAACTTCCTGGCTCGGCCGCCTGCCGCACTCCGGAGCACCGCCCACCGCGGCATTCCTCCAGATCGATCACCGGCGACCCTTCAGACCACCGAGTGCCCCGCCGTTAACCTGACACTCATCGGCTGTTCGAAAACTTCACCGCGCCCGGCCACGTCAGGTTCCAGGTTCGTCAACCCGGGTGATCGAAGGTTTCCGGGTGGTCACACCGCCGACGCCGACGCCGCTGCTGAGCATCGTCGTGCCGGTTTACGGCGTCGAGGCGTACCTGCGCCAGTGCCTGGACTCCATCCGCGCCGACGTCCCGGACGACGAGGCGGCGCAGGTCGAGGTGATCGCCGTCGACGACGCCTCACCGGACCGCTGCGGTGAACTGCTGCGCGCGTACGCCGCCGAGCATCCCGGGGTGCGCGTCCTGCACCTGGACCGCAACGTCGGCCTCGGGCCGGCCCGCAACGCGGGCCTGGACGTGGCCACCGGCCGGTACGTCTGGTTCGTCGACAGCGACGACTGGCTGCCGGCCGGGACGATCCCGGCCGTGTTGGACCGGCTACGGACGGACCGCCCCGACGTGATGATGGTCGACCACCTGCGGGTGCACGAGTGTGGGCGCGAGGAGGTGGACGCCAGCAGCCGGCTGCTGCGCGCGACCCCCGGCGTGGTGCGGCTGGCCGACCGGCCGCAACTGCTGCGCGTGCAGCACACCGCCTGGAACAAGGTGGTACGCCGGGAGTTCATGGCCGAGTTGGGTCTGCGCTTCCACCCCGGCTGGTACGAGGACATCCCGTTCAGCCATCCGCTGCTGATCGGCGCGGAGCGGATCAGCGTGCTGGACCGGGTCTGCTATCTGTACCGTCAGGGTCGCCAGGGAGCGATCACCTCGACGCGCAGCGGCCGGCACTTCGACTCCTTCGAGCAGTACGACCGGCTCTTCGCCTGGCTGCGTGAACGGCATCCCGACGGGCGCTGGCACGCGGAACTGTTCGACCTGATGGTGAACCACTTCCTGGTGGTGGTGGGTAACGACGACCGGTTGCATCCGCACCTGCGCCGGGACTTCTTCCGCCGGGTCGCCGCGCACTACCGCACGTACCTGCCCCGCGGCGGCTACCCCCGGCCGGGCGGGGTGTCGGGGCTCAAGCACCGGCTGGTCGGCCGCGACAGCTACCTGGCGTACGCGGCGCTGCGGCGGGCCCATCGGCTCGCCGGCCGGCTACGCGGCAGCACCGGCGGGGATCCCGCGACGAGCGGGGCGGACCCGGCACCGGGCAGCCCGGCCCAGGACCGCACCTTGGTAAGCACGCACGGAAACGGATCGGAATGACGTTCAAGATCGGGTCGCATCTGGTCGGCACCGGAGAGCGCCCCTTCGTGGTGGCCGAGATGTCCGGCAACCACAACGGAGACCTGGACCGCGCACTATCCATCGTGGATGCCGTGGCGGCCAGTGGCGCGCACGCGCTGAAGCTCCAGACGTACCGGCCGGACACCATCACCATCGACGTGGACACCCCGGACTTCCGCATCTCCGGCGGGCACGAGCTGTGGGGCGGGCAGAACCTCTACCGGCTCTACGAGAAGGCGCACACGCCGTACGAGTGGCACCGGCCGATCTTCGAGCGGGCCCGCTCCCTCGGGCTGACCGTCTTCTCCTCCCCGTTCGACTCCACCGCCGTGGAGTTGCTTGAGGAACTGGACGCTCCGGCGTACAAGATCGCTTCGTCGGAGCTGGTCGACCTGCCGCTGATCCGGCTGGTCGCGGCCACCGGCAAGCCGATGGTCATCTCGACCGGGATGGCCACCCTGGCCGAGATCGACGCCGCCGTACGCACCGCCCGCGACGGTGGCGCGGGCGGGATCATCCTGCTGGCCTGCACCGCCTCCTACCCGGCGCCGCCGGCCGACAGCAACCTGCGCCGCATCCCGGTGCTGGCCGACGCGTTCGGCGTGCCAGTGGGCCTGTCCGACCACACCCCGGGCATCGGGGTGCCGGTCGCCTCGGTGGCGCTCGGCGCCTGCTTCATCGAGAAGCACGTCACCCTGGACCGGGCCGACGGCGGGGTGGACTCCGACTTCTCCCTGAACCCCACCGAGCTGGCCGCCCTGGTGGTCGAGTCGGAGCGAGCGTACGCGGCACTGGGCGGCACGGCGGTCGGGCCGACCCCGGCCGAGCAGGAGGGCCTGCGCTTCCGGCGCTCGCTGTACGTGGTGGCGGACGTGCGCGCCGGCGACGAGGTGACCGTGCACAACGTCCGCTCGATCCGACCGGCCGGTGGACTCCCCCCGGTGGAGATCGACCGGGTGCTGGGCCGCCGCTTCACCGCCGACGTGGCACGCGGCACCGCGCTGAGCTGGGACCTCATCTGAGGGTGCCGGTTTCCGCCAGGAGGGGTATACCTCTGCGTATGACCTTGGTGGCGGTGACGCAGACGCGCCCTTGACACACGAAGTGTGCTTCATGAATACTGGTACGCAGTTCGAGGGGGAGTACCCGACGCATGGCGCGCCACCGTCAGTACGGGCCCGGCCCATCCGGGCCCCGGTGACGCGGCCACCACACCGGTGGCCGGGGAGACCTTCGTCCGACAACGCCGGGCCCGGCGACGGGTCCGGCCGGACGAGAGGTCTATCCGGTGTCTGTCTCCTGGTGGGTCTGGGCCCTGCTGATGCTGGCGATCGCCGCAATGCTGGCCGTCGACCTGTTCCTGCACCGTGACAACCACGTCATCGGCTTCCGCGAGGCCGCGACCTGGTCCGGTATCTGGATCGCCGCCGGCCTGCTGTTCGGGGTGATCCTATGGGCATGGCAGGGCGGCGACGTGGCCGGCACCTACTTCGCCGGCTATCTCATCGAGAAGGCGCTCTCCATCGACAACGTGTTCGTCTTTGCGATGATCTTCGCCTACTTCGGAGTTCCCGCCGCGTACCAGCACAAGGTCCTCTTCTGGGGAGTCATCGGTGCGCTGGTGTTCCGGTTCGTGTTCATCTTCGTCGGGGCGGAGCTGCTGGAGACGTTCTTCTGGACCGCGTACCTGTTCGGTGCGTTCCTCATCGTGACCGCCTACAAGATGGCGTTCCGGCACGACGAGCAGACCCCGCCGGACCGCAACCCCGTGGTCCGGCTGGTCCGCCGTCTCGTGCCGACCGATCCGGCCTACCACGGCGACAGGTTCTTCACCCGGGTCGACGGCAGGCGGGTCGCTACCCTGCTGTTCGTGGTCCTGATCGCGGTCGAGACCACCGACCTGATCTTCGCGATCGACTCGGTCGCGGCGATCCTGGCCATCACCACCAGCACGTTCATCGTGTGGACGGCTAACGCGTTCGCGATCCTCGGGCTGCGCAGCCTCTACTTCTGTCTCGCCGGCCTGCTGCGCCGCTTCGTGCACCTGCACTACGGCCTGGCGGTGCTGCTGGCCTTCGCCGGGGTCAAGCTCATCCTGTCCGAGACCCCGGTCGGCAAGCTCCCCATCCCGGTCACCCTGGGCGTCATCGTGGCGACGATCGCGGTGTCCATCGCCTGGAGCCTGCGCAGCACCAGTGCCCGCTCGGAAACGCCGGAGCCCGCACAACTTCCCTGATGGTGCGGTCTCAACCGGCGCCGGACACCGCAACATCCGGAAAAGTGCGCGGATCCCGGCCGGCGCGGTCGACAC
Organism: Micromonospora sediminimaris; assembly: GCF_016863575.1. NCBI lineage: Bacteria > Bacillati > Actinomycetota > Actinomycetes > Micromonosporales > Micromonosporaceae > Micromonospora > Micromonospora sediminimaris. Next base: position 16,411 of record NZ_BOPD01000036.1, on the reverse strand, counting down.
GGTCGACGCGGTGGGTGGGGGTGAAGGCGACGGTGACGGCCAGGTCGGTCAGCGGCAGGGTGCGCCACAGCCAGACGGTGCCGGACGGCACCTCCAAGCCGTGCCGATGCCACCAGGTGGCCACCGGTACGTCGGCGAGTTTCGCCAGACACTCGACGCGGGTCCACCGGCCCCAGAAGTCGGTGGACCCGAACCGACGGGCCAGCGCGGGGGGTGGCGCGGCGGCGGCCCGCTCGGCGTCGATCGCCACCCGCCAGCCGGGCACCGGCGGGGCGTACCAGCCGACACAACGTCCGTCGCCGAGATGGCTGCGGGTGACGGCGGCACCCGAGTCGGCAGCCGATGCCACCCGCAGGTGTCGTGGTGCGGCGGCGAGCAGGGCGGAGACCCGTTGTCCCGCACCGTCGTGGGTGCGGGACAACGGGTGCGGCGGATCAGATCGAGGCGGCACCGTCGACCACGATGACCTGGCCGTTGATGTTCGTCTGGTCGCGCAGCAGCAGCCGCACCACCGGCACCACCTCCGCCGGCTCGGTCAACTGACCGGTCGGCGTACGGCGCACGATCTGATCGAGCTGGGTCTGGCCGAGCACCGCCGACATCTCCGAGGCGAAGAAGCCCGGCGCGACCGCGTTGACCAGCACCCGCCCGCCCAGTTCCCGGGCGAGCGAGCGGGTTGCCGCGTCCATCCCGCCCTTGGTGGCGGAGTACGCCACCAGTCCGGGGAAGCCGCGCTGCGCGCAGATCGAGGTGATGTTCACGATCCGCCCGCGTCGCCCCTGGGCCAGCATCCGCCGCACGGCCAGCCGGGTGAGCTGCAACGGTGCGGTCAGGTTGGTCTCGATGATCCGGGCGATGTCGGCGGTGGCGGTGTGCACGTGCAGCGAGTCCTGCCCGACGGCCGCGTTGTTCACCACTCCGTCGATCGGGCCGAGCCGCTCCTCGGCCGCCCGGACGAACGCCTGCGCGGCGACGAGGTCGGTCACGTCGACCGAGCCGACGTGCGCCCGCTCCGGATGGGCGTCGGCGAGCTTGGCCAGCTCGGGCGTGACGGTACGGGCGAAGGCGGCCACCTTCAGGTCCGCTTCGAGCAGGTCGGTGACGATGGCGAGGCCGAGACCGCGGGAACCGCCGGAGACGAGCACCACGGAGCTGGGCGGTACGGGCTGGGCGGGGGTGGTGGAGTCAGACATCGCTCTTCAGGGTCTCCTTGACGGGAATCTCGGTAAGCACGCGGATCCGGCGCGGGACCGCGTACTCGGGCAGTTGGTCGGCGCACCAGCGCACCAGCGTCGCCTCGTCCAGCCCGGCCTCGTCCAGCCCGGCCTCGGCCGGCGCGGTGGCGCTGCCGACCGGCACCACCTCGGCGACAACCATGTGGCCGAGCAGCGGGGCGCGTCTGCCGGTGACCCGGGCCCAGGCCACCTGCGGATGCGCGGTCAGCACGTCGCGGACCACACCGGCGGAGACCTTGCTGCCACCGACGTTGATCTCGTCCGCGTCGAGCCGCCCGGTGATCAGCACCCGGTCACCGCTCACCTGTGCCCGGTCGCCGGTGCGGACGGGACCGTCCAGCCCGGCACCGTGGTACGGCGAGGTGATCACCAGTTCTCCGTCGTGCACCCCGATGGTGGGGCGACCCGGCGCTGCCCGGTCCAGCCACTCCATTGGGAACCCGGCCCGCCCGTCGTGCACCACGATCGCCGCACCGACCTCGGAGGAGGCGTAGATCCAGGAGATCCGGGCGGCTGGGAACACCTCCCGGAGCCGGTCCAGGATGGTCTGGTCGACCGGTTCGCCGCCGAGCGTCAGCTGACGCAGCGGCACCCGGGCCAGCCCGGCCGGGTCGCGGTGCAGGGCCCGTCGCCAGAAGGTGGGGGTGCCGGAGGCGGCGTCCACACCATGCTCGGCCGCCAGCGCCGGCCAGTCGTCGAGCTGATCGGGCTCCACCACCACCAGATGCTGGCCCGGCTGGGTCAGCGACAGCGTGACCACCTGCCACCAGGCGTACGTGCCGGGGGCGTACGGGCAGAGCCAGGTCCGTGCGGGCTGCTGCCCCCGGACGGTGGTGAGCGATTCGAGGGTGTGCCCCACCCGCTTGGGACGACCGGTGGAGCCGGAGGTCAGCAGCCACAGCCGGCCGGTCTCGGCGGCTCGCGAGGCGGGCGGTGTCGTATCCCCCGCCGGGTGGTCACCGCCCAGTTCGGTCACCGCGAACCCGGCGTCGCGCAGTTCGGCGCGCATCGCCGCGTCGACCCGGCTGGCCGTGCTGAGCAGCAGCTCGGTGCCGTGCACGGCGTGGTGCCGGGCGGCCGCGAGCGCGTGCCGCGCCGTGTGGGCCAGCGCGGCGGCTGGCCCCGGGAGGGTCAGCTCCGGCAGGTCACGCCAGGTGCGGGTGGCACCGTCGACGACGATCCGGTTGTCCATCCCCGCCGGGTGGGCGGGGGCCTGCGGGGCGGTCTCGACGCTCACTGCCGCTGCAACTCGACGAGGAAGTCCAGCACGTCGCCGACGGTGGCGATCCGGCGCAGCCCGGGCGCGTCGAAGTTCAGCTCCTCCCCCGTGGCGTCCTCGACGCGCAGCGCCAACTCGGAGAAGTCCAGCGATCGGAAGCCAACCTCGCGCAGATCGGCGGCGTCGTCGGCGGGCAGCGCTTTGCCCTGGTTCTTGAGAACCTCGCCCATGAGGTCGCGAATCTGCGCCCGACTCAATTCCTTCATGCGGCGGAGTGTACAGCCAGGTGAATCGTGATTAGGGTGCCCGGTGACCAGGTAAACGGAACGGAAAGCGAGCGGTACGTGTTGCGTGACGCCACCGAGGACGACGTTAACCTGATGTTGTCCTGGCGTAATCAGGAAGTCAACCGGCAGGTCAGCAAGACCAGTCACGTCATCACCGCCGAGGAGCACCGACGGTGGTGGTCGGCGGTCCGTCAGGACCCCTCCCGTCGGGTGCTGACCTACCTGCGCGACGGCGTGCCGAGCGGCGCGGTCACCTACTTCGACCTGCGGTTGTCCGGCCCGCGTACCGGCGGGTGGGGTTTCTACCTGGACGCCGAGGGGTTGGCCGAGCGGGGTGAGACGCTGCCCGCCTGGCTGGAGGTGATGCGGGAGGCGGTCGACCACGCCTTCGACGTGCTGTCGCTGGATCGGCTCGACGGTGAGGTGCTTGCCCACAACACTGTGGTACGCCAGATGAACCGTCGGCTCCGTTTTGTCGAGGGGCCCGGCCGCCAGGAAACCCATGACGGCCGGGAAATCACCGTGATACCCATTTCTCTGGAGCGCGCCAACCGCCGCGTTCGCTGATTTTTTGCTTTCCGTCCACGCATTGTTCACGTGGCCGACGAGTTACGTGGGCCACCACTGCGGGAATCACCGACGCCGCCACCCGGCCCATTTCCGGTGCGGGTCGCCGCCCAGCCGGACAAAGCCGTACCGGGTGCCGTCCCAGTCGTCGGGTTCGCCGGGCGTCCAGCGGGCGAAGACCACCTCCGCGTCGGCCGGCGGCCGGTCGCGGAACCACGGCACCTCGGTCCAGGTGACCTGGTGGCTGAGGTTGAACCGGATCTGGTAGGGCACGCCGGTGGACGCGGCGACCCGCTCCGGCGGCCGGACCCCCAGGTCGGTCACGCTGGGCACGGGGGTGCCGGCCGCCGCCAGTGGGCGGATCAGTCGCTGCGTGATCACCTGCATGGTCGCCACGTTGACCACGAGCAGCGTCGCGAGCACCACCGCCATCAGGCGGGTACGCGCGGTCCGGTGGCGGGTCGCCAGCACGAGCACGAGCAGCAGGCAACCGGCGACCCCGATCGCGGAGCCGACAAGCGGGCGCAGCTGTCGCCACCCGCCGGTCAGGGCCATCAGGTCCGGCGCGCTGAACCCACCCCAGCGCAGCGGCGCACCCTGGGCCGCGGCGTGAGCCAGTCGGAGGTGGATCAGCGCGCCGCCCGCCGCCAGCAGCAGCACGGCGGCCCCGGCCCGGCGCAGCAGCGGACGGTACGCGACACCGAACAGCAGCCCGATGCCGACAAGCATCCAGAACGGGGCGAACATCTGCACGTACCGGGCGTAGATGGCGTCCGGCACCCGGTCCGGAATGCCGGCCAGCACCGCCTCCGCGCCGACGGCTACGCCGACGGTGGTCAACAGGGCCACCCCGAACGTCCATCGGGTGGCGGCACCGCCCCGGCGACACAGCCGGGTCACCGCCTCGGCACCGGCCAGCCCGGCCAGCCCGAAGGTGACGACCGTCAGGTACCACACCTGCGTACCGACGGACGCCAGCACCTGCGACAGTCCTCGGACCGAGGTGACCGCGCGCCCGACGTTGCCACCGGCCGGGTTGCCGAGCAGCTGCACCGTCTCGCCGAGCAGCCGTACCCCCGCCTCATTGGCCAGCACGGCGGCCACCACCGGCAGCACCGCCGCCAGCAGCGCGGCCGGGTCCAGTCGACGGCGGACGACCAGCGCCAGAGCCAGCAGCGCGAACCCGGCGACGATCACCACCCCGCGCGAGTGCACCAGATGCGCCGCCCCCACCAGGGTGCCGCACACCGCCGCGGCGACCGGTCCGGGCCGCTCGACCAGCCGGTGCACGGCGAGCAGCCAGGCCAGCAGCAGCGGACCGAGCACCGCGTCGGTCATCGCCACCGTGGCGTGGAAGACCACCGCCGGCAACGTGGCCGCGCCGGCCGCCGCCGCCAGAGCCGGACCGGGTCGCAGGCCCAGCAGCCGACTGCCGAGCAGGTACGCCAGCGGCAGGACCGTCGCGTTCAGCGCCGCGTTGATCACCCGTACCAGCAGGTAGGTGTCGACGAAGTCCCGGTCGAGGAGAAAGGCCGGCGCGATCAGCAGCGGGTAGCCGATCCGGCGCAGGGTCTCGTTCTCGCTGCTGAACCCGCCGGAACCGCCGGCCAGGGCGCGTGCGGTGTTGAGGTAGCTGTCCTCGTCGGTGTGCGCGAACGGCATGCTGGCGTGGCGGGCCAACCAGATCCGCCAGGCGGTGCCGAGCAGCCAGCCGCCGACCAGCAGCAGGGGCACCAGCCAGCGTCGGCGGTTGGGCCACGCCGACCCACGCCGGTCCACCGGCCCGCCCGTGTCCCCGGCCCGGGTCGCCTCGGCCTCGACGGTCATCGTTTCCTCCCACGACGCGGCCGGGCAGGCAGCCGCCAGCCGGACGCGCCACGGTTCCCGGTCGAGTGGGGACGCTAACGGGCCGGTCGACGCCTGTCGGCGGGCACGCCGCGACGGCGGCAGGTGTTCGCCAACTGGGTGCTCGCCATTCATCGCCGCACGGCGCGCGGTTAACCGCAGGGCTCGGGCCCGTTAACCCACCGCGTCTAGCGTTCCCACCCGGCCGGCCGAGGTCGACCGCGAATCCGACACACACGGGAGCACCAGTTGAGCGAGCTGAACGGATCGTCCATCCTCGTCACCGGGGGAACGGGTTCCTTCGGCAGGACCTTCCTGCGGCACCTACTCGCCGAGACCGATCCGGCCCGGGTGGTGGTCTTCTCCCGTGATGAACTCAAGCAGTACGAGCTGCGCCAGCAGCTCGGCGACGACCCCCGGCTGCGCTGGTTCATCGGCGACATCCGGGACCGGCACCGGCTGACCCGGGCCATGCACGGCGTCGACCACGTCGTGCACGCCGCCGCCCTCAAGCAGGTCGACACCGCGGAGTACAACCCGTCGGAGTTCATCGCCACGAACATCACCGGTTCGCAGCACGTCGTCGACGCCGCGATCGAGGCGGGCGTGAAGAAGGTGGTGGCCCTCTCCACCGACAAGGCGTCCAGCCCGATCAACCTGTACGGCGCGACCAAGCTGGTCGGCGACAAGCTGTTCATCTCCGCCAACCACTACGCGGCACAGCACCCGACCCGCTTCGCGGTGGTGCGCTACGGCAACGTGGTCGGCAGCCGGGGCTCGGTGGTTCCGCTGTTCCGCCGGCTCGCCGCCGAAGGCAAGAGCCTGCCGATCACGGACAAGCGGATGACCCGCTTCTGGATCACCCTGGACCAGGCCGTGCAGTTCGTCATCGACTCGTTCGACCAGATGCAGGGCGGCGAGCTGTTCGTCCCCCGCATCCCCAGCATGCGCATCCTCGACCTGGTCGAGGCGGTCGCCCCGGAGGCCACCACCCACGAGATCGGCATCCGGCCGGGCGAGAAGCTGCACGAGGAGATGATCGCTCCGGACGACAGCCGGCGGACGCTCATCGCCAAGGACCGGTTCATCGTGCAGCCGACCATCGCCACCTGGGGTTACCAGCCGCCCGTCGGCTGTGAGCCGGTGGCGGACGGGTTCGCGTACCAGTCGGACTCCAACGACGAGTGGCTCACCGTGCCCCAGCTGCGTGAAATGCTCGGCATCGCGGCATGACGCCTTTTCTTCCGTACGGGCGGCAGTCGGTGACCGACGACGACGTGGCCGCGGTGGTCGCCGCCCTGCGCAGCGACTGGCTCACCACCGGCCCGGAGGTCGCCGCCTTCGAAGCGGACATCTCCGCGTGGGCCGGTGGTGCCGGGGTGGCCACGGTCTCCAACGGCACCGCCGCGCTGCACGTGGCGTACGCGGCGGCCGGCGTCGGCCCCGGCGACGAGGTGATCGTGCCGCCGATGACGTTCGTGGCCACCGCCAGCAGCGCGGTCGCGCTCGGCGCGCGGGTCGTCTTCGCCGATGTGGAGGAGGAGACGTTCACCCTCGATCCGGCAGCGGTGGCCGCGGCGACCACCGAACGGACGAAGGTCGTCGCGGCGGTGGACTACGCCGGTCACCCGGCCGACTACGACGCGCTGCGCACCGCGCTCGACGGCAGCGACGCGCTGCTGCTCGCCGACGCGGCCCACTCGATAGGCGCCGCCTACCGGGGCCGGCCGGTCGGATCACTCGCCGACCTGACCACGTTCTCGTTCTTCCCCACCAAGAACCTGACCACCGCCGAGGGCGGCGCGGTCGCCACCACCGATCCGCGGTTGCTGAAGCGGGCCCGCCGGTTCCGCAACATCGGGCTGGTCCGGGAGGCCGACGAGCTGCGCTGGCCGGACGAGGGCGGCTGGCACCAGGAGGTGCACGAGTTCGGCCTGAACTACCGGTTGCCGGACGTGTTGTGCGCGCTCGGCCGCAGCCAGTTGCGCCGGCTCGGTGCCTTCCTCGCCCGCCGCGCCGAACTGGTGGCCCGCTACGACGCGGCCCTCGCCGAGCTGCCCGGCGTGCTCGTCCCCGGCCGGCGGGAGTGGGCGGCACCGGCCTGGCACCTGTACCCGATCCGGGTGCTCGACGGCCGCCGCCGCGAAATCTACGAGCGGATGCGTGCCGCCGGCATCGGCGTCCAGGTCAACTACATCCCCGCGCACTGGCACCCGGCCTTCGCCGACCTCGGCTACCGGCGCGGCAGTTGCCCCGTGTCGGAGGCCTTCTACGCCCAGCAGTTGTCGCTGCCGCTCTACCCTGGACTGCGCGACGCCGACCAGGACCGCGTCATCGACGCGTTGGCCGCGGCCCTGCGCGGTGCCTCGCTCCGGCCCGCCGCCTGAGGGAACGCCCGATGCACCACGCGAACCACTTCTACGGTCACGCCCACGTGCTGGCCCGCTACGCGGGGCTGGGTGACGGCCACCCGCCCCGGATCAACGGGTACGTCCAGCACGGCTGGAACATCGGCGACGGCCTGGCCCCCGGCCACCCGTACGCCGAGCGCACGCCGAGTCTGCTCTGGTCGGAGCAGACCCGGCGGCGGGCCTGGTCGGTCGGGCGGCGCAACGTCACGGTGATCGGGGCACCCTTCGTCTACCTGCTGGCCATGCGACCGGAGGAGGAATCGCCGGCGCCCCGGGAGGGCACCATCTGGTACCCGTTCCACGGCTGGGAGGGCCAGCACGTCAAGGGTGACCACAAGGAACTGATCGCCCGCATCCGCGACACCGAACCCGGCCCGGTCACGGTCTGCCTCTACTGGCACGAGCACCGGATGCGTCGGGTCCGCCGGCTCTACGAGAACGCCGGCTTCCGGGTCATCTGCCACGGCTACCGAGGGCACTGGTGGAAGGACACCGACCCGCGGTTCCTGGACCGCCAGCTCGCCGAGCTGCGCCGGCACCGCCGGGTCGCGTCCAACCGGTTGACCAGCGCCATCTTCTACGGCATCGCGGCCGGTTGCGAACCGGCGGTGTACGGCGATCCGATGGTGCTCGCAGACGAGGACCCGACCTTCGGCGGCACCGCCCGCATCCGCCGGCAGTGGCCGCAGTTGCACGGCGAACAGGTGCACCTGCCGACCGCCGTCGCGATCGCCCACGCCGAGCTGGGCACCGACCACCGCCACCCGCCCGCCGCGCTGCGGGAGCTGCTGGGGTGGGCGTACCCGCAGGAGGAGACGACGTGACAACCGAGACGGCGTCAGCGGTGGCGCTGCCCGGCGGCGAGATGCTCGCCTGGTCCGACCGGACGGACGAGACCGGCGACGGCGCCCTCGCGGCGCTGGCCGCCCGCCTGGTGCCGGCCGGGGCCCGGGTGCTGCTGGCCGGGCCGCACGGTCCGGCGCTGCTCGACGTGCTGGCCCACGCCCGGATCACCTGCCTGCTGCGCGGCTACCCGGACGCGTCGGTGCTCGCCGACCGGGTGGACCGGGTGCTGGTGGCCGGCCCGCACGGCCTGCCCGCCGGCGAGGAGTACGACGTGGTGATCGCCGGTGCCGGGCTGGACGCGGTCGAGTCGGTCGAGGGTGAGCGGCTCGGCTGGGACGGGCTGCTGGCCCGCCTGGTGGCGGCGGTCCGCCCCGGTGGTGACCTGCTGCTGCGGCTGGACAACCCGCTCGGCGTGCACCGGCTGGTCGCCGCGCAGAGCTGGTACGCCGGCCGGAGCGATGCCGAGTGGAGCGTCGGTGGGGTGCTCGACGCCGCCCGTCCGGCCAATCTGGCGCAGGTACGCGAACGGTTGGCCGCCGCCGGGATGCGCACCGGCACCTGTTACGCCGGGTACCCGCGTCCCGACCTGACCACCGCGCTGCTGGCCGTCGACGAGTTGGCTCGGCGCACCACAAGTGGGCTGTTCGACGCGGTGCTGCACGCCGCCTGCACCGACGGGTACACCGGCCGGTTCGTCCTCGCCGATCCGGCTCGGCTGGCCGCCGACGCCCTGCACGCCGGGCGCGCCGCCGACCTGGCCCCGTCCTGGCTGGTCCTGGCCCGCCGACCGACCGACCCCGACCACCAGTCGACCGACCACGACGAGGAGCCGGTCGGCACCGCCCCCGACCCGGTCGACACCGGCGACGCGGTTCACCGGCTGCCCCGCTCCGACCGGTCGGCGCACCCGTCAGCCGAGGTCGGCGGATCCGACCGGCTGCCGGTGGCGTTGCTCGCCGACGCGACGGCGGGCGGCACCGTCGTGGAGGTGCGGGACGGGCCGCAGGGCTGGCACTGGCACCGCACCGGCATCGCCGTGGCCAACGCCTCGGCCGACGCCGGCCTGGATGCGGTCCACGGCGACCCGGATGGCCCCGACGGGCCGGTGCCCGACGGGCGTCTGCTGCGCAGCCTGCTGCTCGACGGTTGCCTGCGCCGCGACACGGCGCTGCTGCGCCGGCTGCTGCGTGGGTACGCCGGCTGGCTCGACGGCCAGGCCGAGCAGGGACAGCTCGCCGGGGCGGCGGCCCTGGCCGGGGTGGACAACGTGGTCGTCGATGGTGACCGCTGGGCGGTGCTCGACCGGGGCTGGCGGGCCGAGGCACCGTCACCGGTCGACGTGGTGCTGGCCCGGACGTTGTGGCGCTTCGCCGCCGACCTGCTCACCGGCGGGTACGCCCACCCGTGGACGTCCACGCTGGACGTTGCGGGGCTGACCGTGGTGCTCGGTGGGGTCGCCGGACGCGACTTCGACCGGGCCGTCGTCGAGGCCGCGATGCAACCGACCGCGGCCACGGCCGAACCGACCGACCCGCCACCGGGCCCGCGCAGCTACCAGCAACTCCGCGAGGCGTGGCTACGCCAGCGGGAGGAGAACACCCGGCTGACGGCGCTGCTCAAGTGGACCGAGGACCTGCTCACCTCGCGGGAACGTGCGCTGCGTCGGGCCGAGGCGAAGATCAATCTGTTGAGCGGTTCGCTGAGCTACAAGGTCGGGCGCCTGGCCATCACTCCGGCCCGGATGGCCCGGCGCGGCGCCCGCGCCGCCAAACGCCGGGCCCGCGCCGCCATCTCCGCGAAGCAGGGAGGACAGCAGTGACGGACCGAATCGTCGGCATCGTGCAGGCGCGGATGGGCTCGTCCCGGCTGCCCGGCAAGGTGCTGCGCCCGCTGGCCGGGCGCAGCGTGCTCGGCCGGGTGGTCCGGGCCGCCCAGGACAGCGGCGTGCTGGCCGACCTCGTGGTGGCGACCAGCAGCGACAGCAGTGACGACGCGGTCGTCGCCGAGTGTGACCGGCTCGGCGTCGCCTGGCACCGGGGCCCCGTCGATGACGTGCTGACCCGCTTCGTCGGTGCCCTGGACGCCCATCCCGCCGACGCGGTCATGCGGTTCACGGCCGACTGTCCGCTGCTGGACCCGGAGATCGTCAGCCTGGTCGCCTCGGTGTACCGCGCCGTGCCAGGGCTGGACTACGCCAGCACGTCGATCGCCCGCACCCTCCCCCGAGGTCTGGACGTCGAGATCGTCCGGGCGGACGCGCTGCGTACCGTCGACCGGCTCGCCACCGATCATCACCGGGTGCACGTGACCTCGTACGCGTACGCGCATCCGGAGCTGTTCCGGGTGCTCGGCGTGACCCTCACCCCGGACCGTTCGCAGCTGCGCCTCACCCTCGACACGGCCCGCGACTGGGATCTGGTCCGCGCGGTGGTCGAGCACTTCGGTGACGTCAGCGTGCCGCTGGCCAAGCTCGCCGACTGGCTCGACGGGCAACCGGCGCTGCGCGCGCTCAACGCCGACGTCCGGCAGAAGCGGTTGGAGGAGCGCTGAGCACGTTACGTGTCGGACTGCGCTGCGACGCGGGGCCGCTGCGCGGTGTCGGGCACCTGGTCCGTTGTCTCGCTCTCGGTGAGGAGTTCCAGGCCCGCGGTGCCACCGTCGAGGTCTTCGGCACCGTCGACGGCGTCGGTTGGGCGGCGGACCAGCTCACCGCCCGGGGTATCGCGTTGCGCCCTGGCCCGGACACCCCGGACGACCTGGTCGCCACGGCCCGCCGACACGACCTGGACGTGCTGGTTCTCGACTCGTACGAGCTGGATCCCGCCGGTGCGGGCGCGCTGCGGGCCGCCGGGGTGCTGACCCTGGCCATCGTCGACGGGGACACCCGGGGGCAGGACGCCGACCTCTACCTCGACCAGAACTTCGCCACCGACCTGGCGGTGCCGGCGGGCAGGTTGCTCGCCGGCAGCGGGTACGCCCTGCTGCGCGAGGGTGTCCTGGCCGCCCGGCCGGCGGCCCCGCGCCCGGCGGTGACGGTGGATCCTCCCTCGGTGCTGGCCTTCTTCGGCGGCACCGACGCGGCCGGCGCAGCGCCGGTGCTGACCGAGGTGCTGTTGTCTACCGGCCGGCCGATGGAACTCACAGTCGTCGTCGGCCGGCCCGAACTGGCGGCGCGGCTGGCCCGGCTGACGCCGGGGCCCGGGCAGTCGCTGCTGCCGGTGCCACCCACCGGTACGCTGCCCGCGCTGATCGCCGCGGCGGATCTGGTGGTCAGCGCGGCCGGCACCTCCACCTGGGAACTGTGCTGTCTCGGGGCCCCGTCGGCGCTGGTCTGCGTGGTGGACAACCAGCGCGAGTCGTACCACCGGGTGGTCGCGGCGGGCCTGGCCGCCGGGCTCGGTGAACTGCCCGCGCTGGCCGGCGACGCTCCGGCGACCCGGGCCGCCACGCGCACCCTGGCAGGGCTGCTCGACGACGGGGCCCGCCGGGCGGAGTTGTCCGCCCGCGCCTGGGCCGCCGTGGACGGGCGCGGACGGGAACGGGTGGTGGACGCGGTACTGGAGGCGCTACGACACGTCGCGGCTGGCGCCCCAGTGCAGTGACAGGCCCCGCGCGGCACGGTCGGTGTTGATCTCCATCATGCTGCCGAGGATCGTCGCCCGGTCGGCGACGATGGCGATGCCGTCCGACGTGTAGGTGGTCCGGTCGCTGATCAGCACGGCAGCGCCGGGAGCGTCGTCCAGGTGTGCCGCCGGTGCCCCGGCGAGGATGCCGGGCCGGATCGTCTCGGTGGCCCGGGCAACCGGGACACCCCGGGTGGCGAGCGCCTCGTACAGAGAGGTGGCGGCGAAGTCCACCTCGCGCAGACCGTCCGCGTGCGAGGCGCGTACCCAGGAGACCTGGTGCACGGCGCGACGGCCGGCGAACGCGCGGACCCGCTCCAGCCGCAGCCCCGAATCGGTCGCGCTGGCCCGCAGCGTGCCGGCGACCCGCGCGGGCAGCCGACGCACCGCGCGGCCGACGACGGCGGTACGCACCTCGTGACCCTGCTCCCGCAGGTCGTCGGCGAAGCTGCGCAGCGAGCCGAGCCGGTACGCCAGGTGTGGCGGCGTGACGAAGGTGCCCCGGCCGGGTTGCTGCTCGATCAGCCCTTCGTCGCTGAGCTGCCGTAACGCCTGCCGGAGCGTCATCAGCGTGACGCCGTAGGCGGCGCTGAGGTCACGCTGGGAGGGCAGCGCCCCGCCGGGCGGATAGTCGCCGGATCGGATCTTGGCGGCGAGGTCCGCGGCGATGGTGCGGTACCGCGCCGCAGGCGCGTCCTGCCCGGTAGCCATGCCGCCGCCCCGCCTCCTATCCTCCGGCGTCCGCCGCCGTCCGTGCCGGCACGCCGTCCAGCGCCGCGCGCAGCGACCGGACGAATCCGGCGGTCGACGCCGGGTCCGCGCCGTCGAGCAGGCGTCGCATCAGCGCCGCGCCGACGATCACGCCGTCGGCGTCCCGCGCCGCGGCAGCTGCCTGCGCCGGTGTCGAGATGCCGAATCCCAAGAATACGGGCCGGTCCGTGACGCCCCGCAGGCGCCGCGCCAGCCCGGCGGCCGAGGCGGCGAGCTGGTTGCGCTCGCCGGTGGTTCCCATCAGGGAGACGGCGTAGACGAAGCCGCGACTGCGTTCGGCGATGTCCCGCAGCCGCCGTGCCGGGGTGGCGGGCGAGGCCAGCAACGCGAGGTCGACGTTCGCGGCCCGCGCGGCCGCACCCGTCGATCCGGCCTCCTCCAGCGGCAGGTCGGGCACGATCAGGCCCTGGACGCCCGCATCGGCGAGGGCCCGGCAGAACCGGTCCGCGCCACGACGCAGGGCGAGGTTGGCGTACGTGCTGACGACGACCGGCACGTCGATCCGACTCCGCGACAGGTCGGCGAGGATACCGGCGGTGGTGGCACCCCGGCAGAGCGCGACGTCGGAGGCCTCCTGAATGGTGACGCCGTCGAGAGTGGGGTCGGAGAAGGGGATGCCGACCTCGATCGCGTCGGCCCCGGCGTCGGCCAGGGCGCGCAGGTGGTCGGTCCAGTCCGGAGTCACTCCTCCGGTGAGGTAGGGCATGAGCAGCTTGCGCCCGCGGTCCCGGCGCAGCCGCAGCCGGGTCTCCAGACTGGTCATTCCGCCTCCCCGTCACCCAGGTACGTCATCAGCGTCGCGATGTCCTTGTCGCCGCGCCCGGAGAGCGTGACGAGCACGCTGCTGCCGGTGGGGAGTTCGGTGGTGCCGGCGGCGCGGATGACCCAGGCGAGCGCGTGCGCCGACTCGATCGCCGGGACGATGCCCTCGGCGCGGGCCAGCCGGACCGCCGCCGCCAGCGCCTCCTCGTCGGTGGCGGTGACGTATTCGGCCCGACCGAGATCGCGCAGGTGGGCGTGCTCCGGCCCGACTCCGGGGTAGTCCAGGCCCGCCGCCGCGGAGCGCGCCTCGCGGATCTGACCCTGCTCGTCCTGGAGGAAGAGCGACTGGAATCCGTGCAGCACGCCGATCTCACCCCGCGCCGCGCCGGCACCGCCCGCCGCCTCGACCCCCACCAGACGTGCCGAGGTGTCGACGAAGCCGGCGAAGGCGCCGGCGGCGTTGGAACCACCACCGACGCAGGCGACGACATGCTCCGGCGTGCCGGCCGGCAACTGCTCGGCGCACTGGTGTCGTGCCTCCTGGCCGATGACCGCCTGTAGCTGGCGAACCATCCACGGGTACGGGTGCGGACCGATCACCGAGCCGACGCAGTAGTAGGCCTCCTCGGTAACGCTCACCCAGTGGCGCATCGCCTCGCTGGTGGCGTCCTTGAGGGTCCGGCTGCCCGACCGCACCGGTACGACCTGCGCGCCGAGCAGCCGCATCCGGAACACGTTGTGTGCCTGCCGCTCGACGTCCCGCTCGCCCATGAAGACCGTCACCGGCAGGCCCAGCAGGGCACCGGCGGTGGCGGTGGCGACGCCGTGCATTCCCGCACCGGTCTCGGCGAGCAGCCGCCGCTTGCCCATCCGGCGCGCCAGCAATGCCTGCCCCAACACGTTATTGATCTTGTGGGAGCCGGTGTGCGCCAGATCCTCCCGCTTGAGCAGCACCGTCACGCCGAGTTCGGTCGACAGCCGCAGGGCCGGGGTCAGCGGCGTCGGTCGGCCCGCGTACCTCGACAGCAGCCACGCCAGATCGGCCCGGAAGCCCGCATCCGCCCACGCCTCGGCGAAGGCCACCTCGACCTCTTCGCAGGCGGGTATCAGCGGCTCGGGTACGAACCGGCCACCGTGGCGCCCGAATCGGCCGGCCACCGGCGCGGCGGTCGGGTCGCGCAGTGCCAGAGCCTCCATGACCACTCCCCACTGTTCTATAACTCTCTCATGGAGTTATAGAACAGTTGCCGGCCACACGCAACCCCCGGCTCACCGACTCGGTAGCACTGGTGTGCTAAGTACCTGCTAGGCTGCGGGGCATGTCGCAGACCGCGTACCAGCCGTCGATGCTGGAGGTCACCGACACGGCACCGACCCTCGGCCCGCTGACCGGGCGACCGCGCCGGCACCCGCTGAGCCGGGACGCCTGGGTCGACCACCTGCCCGGCTGGGTGCACGGCTCCGACCAGGTGCTCGACGTGCTGCTGCGCGAGGTGCCGTGGCGGGCCGAACGACGCACCATGTACGACACCGAGGTCGACGTGCCCCGGCTGCTCTGCTGGTACGGCGCTGGCCGACCGCTACCGCACCCGGTGCTGACCGCCGCCCGCACGGCGCTGACCCGCCACTACGCCGACGAGCTCGGCGAGCCCTTCGTCACCGCCGGCATGTGCCTCTACCGCGACGGCCGGGACAGCGTCGCCTGGCACGGCGACACCCAGGGCCGCTCCGCCCACACCGACACCATGGTCGCCATCGTCTCCTTCGGCTCGCCGCGTCAGCTTCTGCTGCGCCCCCGCGGCGGCGGCACCAGCCTGCGCTTTCCGCTCGGCCACGGCGACCTGGTGGTGATGGGCGGCTCCTGCCAGCGCACCTGGGAACACGCGATACCGAAGACCGCCCGCCCGGTCGGCCCCCGCGTCAGCGTCCAGTTCCGCCCGGCCGGCGTCGCCTGACCCACGCCGAGCAGGCACCATCCGTGGCCGGTCCGCCAGCCGGTGGACGGCGCGTCGGAGTCCCCGGGCTCGACCGGGGACTCCGACCCTCGGCTTAGAACTGCGCGAAGAACCGCCACACCTCGCCCTTGGTCCAGGTCCTGGCGCCGCTGTCGCCGCCGCCGTCGACCGGGCCAGGGGTGTGACCACCGTCGAACGCGCCCCACTGCACCGGATAGCCGGCGCGGCACCCCGAGTAGACGGTGGTGATGTGCGTCCGGCTGCCCGCCGCCGGCTCCGGCGGGTTCTGCGCGGTGCAGCCGTTGTTACGGACGAACCTGTCCCGCAACGACCGTCCACTGGTGATGTTGTCGGAGATGCCGTGGATGCCGAAGTACGCGATCGGCTGGGTACCGCCGCTGCACCCGCTCAGCTCCCGGGGAGCACCGTAGACCGCGACGGCCCGGAAGACGTTCGCGCGGGCACAGGCGAGGGCGTAGCTCATCGCCCCGCCGTAGCTGAAGCCGAGGGCGAAGCGCTGCGTCGTGTTGACGCAGAGGTCACTTTCGATCCGACGGATCATGTCGTCGACGAAGGTGACGTCCTCCCCACCGGAGTTGGCCCAGCCGTTACCGATGCCCTGGGGCGCGACCAGGATCGCGCTGTTGTTGGACTGTTCCTGCTGCCCGTAGTAGGCCCAGGCGGCCCCGTCAGCTCCACCGTAGGCGACATCGCCGGCGGTGCCACCCCACCAGTGGAACGCGAACATCAACCGGTAGCGGGTGTTGCTGTTGTAGTTGGCCGGCAGGCGCAGGATGAAGCTACGACTCTGGCCGCCGCTCTGGATGGTGTGCGTACCGTTGCCCAGCGTCGGCGTCCGGCCGCACCCCGCGCCCGGCTCACCGGTCGGT
>NZ_BOPD01000035.1:0-68917 GCF_016863575.1 Micromonospora sediminimaris | reverse complement strand
CTACCGCCTTGAGAGGGCGGCGTCCTGGGCCGCTAGACGACGGGGCCAGGGACTTTCCTGATTCACCAGCCCTGGTGGGCGGTGCGGCAGTAGTCTAGCCGCGCCGTCGCGGCCGGCCCGACAGGGGGTGGCGCGTCGGCGGGATCACGCCGATCAGGCTGCCCCACTGAAGCGGAACGGCTTGCAGAAGCGAAACGGCCCGCTCCGCAGCAGCGGAACGAGCCGTGAACACCTGTAGCCCCGACCGGATTCGAACCGGCGCTACCGCCTTGAGAGGGCGGCGTCCTGGGCCGCTAGACGACGGGGCCAGAACACATCGCGGCACCACCCTTTCGGGCGGTGCCGCCGAACTCTACCAGATCTCGCTACCGGAGCCCCTCGCGGTGCATCGGTGCCGAACTCCACCAGAATCCAGCGGCCTCGATTCGTGACGAATCTCGGCTGCGCTGGGGTACCAGGACTCGAACCTAGACTAACTGAACCAGAATCAGTCGGGCTGCCAATTACCCCATACCCCATTGGCCCCTTGCGGCGCCGGGAACAAACTCTACCCTCCCGGCACCGACAGGCCAAATCGACTTCCCCAAACCGCGCCTGAGCTGCCAAAACGGCGATCAGGCCGCCGACACGACCGGGTTCGTAAGCTCACCGATCCCCTCGATCCGGACGCTCACCGTATCCCCGTCGACGAGCGGGCTAACCCCCGCCGGAGTACCGGTCAACACGACGTCGCCGGGTAGCAGCGTCATCACGTGTGAGACGTACGACACCAGAGCCGGCGCGTCGAAGACCATGTCTCCGGTACGGCCCAGCTGCCGTACCTCTATCTCCTCCGGGTCGCGACCTACCTCGCAGCGGATCTCCAGGTCGGTGACGTCCAGCCCGGTGGTGATCCACGGCCCGATCGGGCAGAACGAGTCGAACCCCTTGGCCCGGGTCCACTGGCTGTCGGAGCGCTGGAGGTCCCGAGCGGTGACGTCGTTGGCACAGGTGTAGCCGAAGATGGCCCGCTCCGCCGCGGCCCGGTCCGCCCGGCGGGCGCCCGGCGCGCCGATCACCACCGCCAGCTCGGCCTCGTGCTCGACCTGCTTGCTGAACTCCGGTAGCCGGATCGCGTCCCGGGGACCGATGACCGACGTCGACGGCTTCAGGAACAACAACGGCTCCTTCGGCACCTCCGCGCCGTGTTCGGCGGCGTGCTCGGCGTAGTTGCGGCCGACACAGACCACCTTGCTGGGCAGGATCGGCGAGAGCAGCCGGACGTCGGACAACGCCCAGCGGACCCCGCTGAACGTGATCTGGCCGAACGGGTGGCCGGAGATCTCGGCGATGGTGAGCCCCTGCGGACCCGCCTCCGGCTCTCCCTCGACGACGCCGAACGACATTCCCTTGGCATGAGCGAAACGAGCGATACGCACCAGGCCAATGTAGTGCGGCCGGCGGACGATCGCCGCAGCTTACCCGCGCCGCCCACCGCCGGGGCCGGATTCGCCGCTTCGTACCCGCACGACGCGCGCCCGCACCTAGCGTCGGCTGCGGAGGTTCGTTCGTATGCCTGCATCGACACGACACCACAAGACCCTCGCCGCGATCGTGCACTGCGTCGGTCTGCTGACCGCGCTGCCGGTGCTGCCGACCGCCACCGCTCCGGACGCACCGGCGGCCACCGCCCCGCACGCTGCACCGGCCGGGCGGCTCCAGCCCGCAGCGGCCGCACCCGACCCCAGCATGCCGGCGGCACCACCAGCGGTACCGACGCCGACCCGGGTGGTTTCGCCGGCCGCCAGGCCGAAGGTGAGCGTACGGGTCGCACCGGAGCGCAGCGCCGCGCCCGGGTACCGGATCGAGGTCCGTAACGCCGGCAAGACCCCGGTGGAGACGACCGTCCGTCAGGAACTCCCCGAGGGCGTCTCGGCGACGACGGTCAGCGACGGAGGTCGGGTGCTACGCCCCGGCGGGTCGCCGGCCACCGAGGTGACCTGGCGGTTGAAGCTGCCGCCGGACAGCACCACCACGCTGGGCACCACGCTCACCACGACCGGATCCCGACAGCCGGTGACCGCACCGACGTGCGCCTTCGCCAGCGACGGCCGGCAGCCGTACGATTGCGCGAGCGCCACCTGGACGGCGCCGGGGATGGCGGCGTCGCAGTCGCAGGAGGCCACGGGCTGGCGTCGGCAGGCACCCGCGCTACTGGCCGCCGGGGCCGCGCTGCTGGTGCTGGGCGTGGTGGCACTGCTCACCTGGCGACGCCGCCGACGGCCGGTGGCCGCGGCACTGGCCTCGGACGGGCCGGGCACCATCTATCCGCGCCCGGCCGCTCCCCGACCGCCGGCCCGGCGCCGCAAGCCACCGGTCTGGATCGTGGTGCCGGTGGCCGCGATCGTGCTGGCCGGCACGGTCGGCGCCGCCGCGTGGTCCGCCACCCGCCGGGTCACCGCGATCGACACGGACGGTCAGCCGACCAGCGGCGCCTGGAAGGGCACCGGGGTCGCCGGGAGCCTGGGTATGCCGCTGCGCGAGGACGCGTTCGAGTTCACCGTGTACCGGATGACCTGCGAACCGGGCCGGGGCGCACGGCAGTGTCAGGCGACCGTCGGGGTCCGCAACCTCACCCCGGAGCATCAGAGCTGGCACGGGAAGTTGCAGCGGGCGTACCTGGCGAACGGCAACTGGGTCACCACCGACGAGCCGGCCACCCGCCGGGCGAACCAGGGACGCGACGTGTTCGCCGACCCGGTGGCTGCCGGCAGCCGGGTGGTGCTGCCGCTGGTCTTCACGATCAACGGGCGGGAGGCGCCGCAGCGGCTGGAGCTGCGCAGCGGCGTCTTCTCCGCCGGTGTCCGGGTCGACGTGCCCTGACCCGGACACCGGACCGCGGTCGTACCCTTGGTGCCGTGACCGCCGTGCCCGCCCCCGCCACGCCCGCCGCCGTCGGTGCGGTCGGCGGGCGGGCCCACGCGCCGGTCGGGCGGCAGGTGACCAGCCTCCCCGCCGCCGTCTGGCAGCCTCTGCTGACCGGTCACGAACGGCGCGCCGACTCGCTGACCGCCGGCCACCGGGCCCGGCGGGCCACCGGGCAACGCCACGCCATCGATGATTTTCTGTACGACTACTACGGCACCCGGCCGTCGGTGCTACGCCGGTGGCACCCCGGTGTCGGTGTCCGGCTGGAAGCCGGCCCGGAGGGCCCGGCACCACACCACTCGTGGCGCTGGTACGCGACCGACCCGGACGGCACGGTGCGGCTCGACGTCGACGCGTTCCTCGCCGACCGGAGCGACTCGGTGCGGTTCATCCACCGGCTGCTGACCGCGATCACGTCCCGCCCGGCCTTCACCGGCTGTTTCGGGCTGCATGAGTGGGCGATGGTGTACCGCCAGCGTGAGCACCGCCACCCGCTTCCCCTTCGGCTCGGCCAGCAGGGCACCGACGCGGTGGTCGAGGCGCACCAGATCCGGTGCACACACTTCGACGCGTACCGCTTCTTCACCCCCGACGCGGTCGAGCGCAACCACCTCCGACCGACCCGGGCCAGTCAGGTAGACCTCGACCAGCCGGGCTGTCTGCACGCCTCCATGGACTGCCACAAGTGGGCCACCAAGCTGGGCCCGGCCGTCCCCGGCGAGCTGGCACTCGACTGCTTCGAGCTGGCCGGCGACATTCGGCTGCTCGACATGCAGGCGTCGCCGTACGACTTCTCCTCGTACGGTCAACCGCCGGTGGCCATCGAGACGCCGGAGGGCAAGGCCGAGTACGTGGCGCGGCAACGGGAGTTCGCGCGACGGGCCGGCCAGTTGCGGGCCCGACTGATCGAGGTCTGCTCGACGTTGCTCGACCGCGCTTCGTAGGACTACTCGCCGTCGACCCGCCGGTCGCGCTTGCGTTGTCCGCGACGCTTCTTCTCGGCCAGCCGCCGTTCCTTGGCCGCCCGCGACGGGCGGGTCGGACGGCGTGGTGGCGGTGGTGGGGCGACCGCCTCGCGCAACAACGACACCAGGCGCTCCCGGGCCGCTTCCCGGTTGGCCAACTGGGCCCGGTGCTCGCTGGCGGCGATCGTCAGCACGCCGTCGACCAGCCGTCCGGCGAGCCGGTCCAGGGCCCGGGTGCGCAGCGAATCGGGAATGCTCGGTGAGCCGGCCAGGTCGAAGCTCAGCTCGACCCGGGAGTCGGCGGTGTTGACGCCCTGCCCGCCCGGCCCGGAGGACCTGGAGAACCGCTCGCGCAGTTCACCGGCGGGAACCACCCAGCGGTCGGTCACCCGCAGTCCGTCGTCCACGCCCTGAGGCTAGCGCGGCGTGCGGGACGCGTTCGCACCAACGCCGCGAGCGCACCGCCAGCCTCAGGGCCCGGGGTCAGCGGGCGGGTCGCTCGTCCGCGCTGCTGCTCGGCGTCGGCACCGGTGCCGGGTCGTCGCTGCCACCGGCGGCGGCGTACGCGACCGCTCCGACCAGAAGCAGGGCGATGACGCCGACCTTCGTGGTGACGACTTTGATCAGCATCCAGGCGGCGCGACGCGCTCCGGGCACGGTCTTCTTCGCCGCCTGGTAGTCGTTCCAGCCCCGCCGGGCGCGCGCGTACGACGACCCGACGCCACTTCCGATGATGAGGCCCACCAGCAGGAGGGCCGCGATGAGAGGACGCTCCACCCACGCCAGTATTCATACTGAGCGTAATATTTCCATTCTCCGATCATCGACCGCCGGAATCCGACAGTTGCCCCGATCTCCCCGTAATCGGACAGTGACTATCTGTAGCTATCCCCCCTTTCCGATGATCGTGTCAGCGGTCTGCTGCACCTGCTCGATCGGGATGGCGAACCCGATACCGATGGAACCGTTGCCGTCGATGGTCGCGATCGCGGTGTTCACTCCGACCACCTCACCCCGGGCATTGACAAGTGGTCCGCCCGAGTTGCCGGGGTTGATCGAAGCATCGGTCTGCACCGCCCGGTGCCGGTTGTCGCCGAGACGCACCTGGCGGTCCAACGCGCTGACGATGCCGGCGGTGACCGTGCCGGGCAGCCCCAGTGGCGACCCGACCGCCAACACCGGCTCACCGACCCGGGTCGAACCCGGCTTGGCCAATGGCAGCGACGTGAGGCCGGCCGACGCCGGCACCTTGAGCACCGCGAGATCACTGTCCGGCTCCCGGCCCACCACCTCCGCCGCGAACCGCCGGCCGTCCGGCAGTTCGACGGTCACCGGGCCACCCCGCCCCTTGGCGATGATGTGGTCGTTGGTGATGATGTGCTGCTCGGCGTCGACCGCGAAGCCCGAACCGCTCGCCGAGCCATTCGTGCCGCCGCCCACCAACACCGACACCACGCCGGGCACGGTCTTCTCTGCGGCGGTCACCAACTCCGCCGGGACCGGGGCTGCGGACGCGGCGGCCGGTCCCGTGACACCGTCCCGGCCGGCCACCCAACCACCGGCAAGTGCCCCCGACCCGGCAGAGATCGACACCATCGCCAGCCCGGCCAGCAGTCTGCGGCGCCAGCCGCCGAGCAACCGCTCCCGGTTCTGCGACGCCGCGTCCGACCCGCCCCGCCCGTCCGGGTCGAGATCGGGCGAGACGAACCAGGGCCCACGTGGCTCGCCCAGTCCGGTCTGCACTGCCATACGTACGCTCCTCACGTGTGCGGCCTGCTGTGGCCGCTGTCGCGGATCGGGCGGTCGGATTCAGGGCAGGCGGGAGAACCAGCGCATCGAGCCGACCGCCGCGCCCATCGCGAAGACCAGCCCGAGCCCGATGAACCGGGCCGAGACGTCCTGCCGCACCTTGCGCCAACCCACCGAACTGCCGATGTCGTCGTAGACGGCCCGCAGTTCGGCGCTCGTACCGGCCTCGTGGAAGCCGCCCCCGGTCTGCTCGGCCACGGCCCGCAATGTCTCCCCGTCCACCGGCACCTGGATCGGCCGCCCACCCCGGTCGACGAAGCCGCCCGGGGTACCGAACGAGATGCTGTGCACCGGTACGTCGAGGGCCACCGCCTCGGCGGCGGCCTCCACCGGATCCATGCCCGAGGTGTTCGCCCCGTCGGAGAGCAGGATGATCCGGGCCGGCGGCGGCTCGGTCGCGGCCTTGTCGTCCAGTGCCTTCACGGCGCCCAGCGAGGTGCTGATCGCCTCGCCGATCGCGGTGCCCTGCACACCCGTCGCCCCCTCGGCCAGCCGTTCGATCCCGTCGTGCAGCGCTTCCCGGTCGGTGCCCGGTGGCACCAGCACCGCCGCGCTGCCGGCGAACGCGACAAGCCCCACGTTGAACTCCCGGGGCAGGCCGTCGGCGAACCGCCGGGCGGCACCCTTCGCCGCGCTGAGCCGGTCCGGCTCGACGTCACCGGCGAGCATCGAGGTGGAGACGTCCACCGCCACCATCACGGTGGCGCGTTCCCGGGGCACCCGGACCTCGGCGGTGGGACGGGCGAATCCGACCACAAGCAGGGCCAGCATCGCCAGGAAGAGGCCGGCCGGCAGGTGTCGACGCCAGGTCGGACGCCGGGGTGCGACCCGGTCGAGCAATCGCAGATTGGTGAAGCGGACCGCGTACCGGCTGCGCCGCCGCTGGGCCACCAGGTACGCCGCCGCCAGTGCGAGAACGCCGAGCAGCAGCCAGAGCCGGACGGGTGACTGCCAGATCACGCCGCACCTCCCCGGCGTGCCGGGGCCGCTGCGGACGCCAGCCGGCGCTGCGCGTGCACGTGCCGAACGATGTCGACGGTCCAGTCCCGGTCGGTACGCAGCGCCAGATGGGTCGCACCGGCCCGGCGCAGGGCGTGCCGGACCTGTTCCCGCTGGGCGGCAGCCGCCGCCGCGTAACGCTCACGCAGGTGGCGGTCGCCGGTCCACACCTCGCGGTGCTCGCCGGTCTCCGGGTCGACCAGGGTGATCAGACCGACGTCCGGCAGTTCCCACTCGCGGGGGTCGGTGACCTCGACCGCGAGCACCTGGTGGCGCACCGTGAGCCGACGTAGCGGACGCTCCCACCGGGCCGGCAGCCGCGCATCGTCGGGCAGGCCGTCGAGGAAGTCGGAGACCACCACCACCAGACCACGCCGGTGGGCGACCCGGCGCACCTCGGCCAGCGCGTCAGCCAGCCCAGCGACGGGCGCGGGGTCCGGGTGGTCGCCGGCCCGGGGCGCGGCCAGCAACGCGCGCAACAGCCCCAACAGGTGGGTACGCCCGCCGCGGGCCGGCACCCGGTGCAGCCCGTGGGGGGTGAGCACCTGCGCACCGAGCCGGTTGCCCGGTCCGGCGGTGAGGAAGCCGATGGTGGCGACCGCGGCCACCGCCAGTTCGCGCTTGTCCAACTCGGCGGTGCCGTACTCCATGCTGGGGCTGGCGTCGACCAGCAGCCAGGTGGTCAACTCCCGGTCGGCGTCCACTTCCCGCACGTGCGGAACGGCGGTGCGGGCCGTCACCGACCAGTCCATCCGGCGCACCTCGTCCTCGCCTGGTCGGTACTCGCGACTGCCCGCCGGTTCGCTGCCCGGGCCGGGCAGCAGACCATGTCGCTCGCCGTGCAGCAGGCCGTCGAGGCGCCGGGTCACAGTGAGTTCCAGCCGCCGCAACCGCTGGCCCGGAGTGAGGTCGGCGAGCATCGGATCCGCCGCCACGGGCGGCGTGGGGTTCCGGCGGCCCATCAGGCGGCTGCCAGGTCAGTCGCGTACTCCGGCCTGGCGGTGGCCACCTGGGGCGGCGGAACCGCCTCGACCAGCCGATGGACGACCCATTCGGCGCTGACCCCGTCGGCGACCGCGTCGAAGGAGAGCACCAGCCGGTGGGCCAGCACGTCCACGGCGAGTTCCCGGACGTCGTCGGGGAGGACGTAGCCCCGCCCCCGGAGCAGGGCCTGGGCGCGGGCGGCCGAGACCAGGCCGAGGGTGGCGCGTGGACTGGCACCGTAGGCGAGCAGCCCGGCCACCTCCGGCAACCCGAACCGGCCCGGATCACGAGTGGCGAGGATGAGCCGGACCACGTACTCGGCGATGGCGTGATGGACGAACACCTGCCTGGCCTGATGCTGGAAATCGCGCAACCGGTCCGGGTCGAGCACCCGGTGCGCCCGGGGACGGTCGGCGCTCATCCGGTAGAGAATCGCCAACTCGTCGGCGATGTCCGGGTAGTCGACGACGATCTTCATGAGGAAGCGGTCCCGCTGCGCCTCCGGCAGTTGGTAGACCCCTTCCGATTCGATGGGGTTCTGGGTGGCCAGCACCAGGAACGGCACCGGTACCGGGTGGCTGCGCCCGCCGATCGAAACCTGACGCTCGGCCATCGCCTCCAGCAACGCCGACTGCACCTTCGCCGGCGCTCGGTTGATCTCGTCCGCCAGCACCAGGTTCGCCATCACCGGGCCCAGCTCGACGTCGAAGCTCTCCTTCGAGGCGCGGTAGATCCGGGTGCCGACGATGTCGGAGGGTACGAGGTCAGGGGTGAACTGGATGCGGGAGAAGCTGCCACCGACCACCGTCGCGAGGGTCTGCGCGGCCAGGGTCTTGGCCACCCCCGGCACGCCCTCCAACAGGCAGTGCCCGTCGGCCAGTAGCGCGACCAGAAGGCGTTCGACGAGCCGATCCTGCCCGACGATCACGCGTTTGACCTCGAAGAGCGTCTGGTCCAACTGCGCCGCGGTCGCGTCCGGATCGGCCGGGGTGGGCAGGCTGGCCATGGTGTCCGAGATGTCCGTCACGGTGCTTGCTTCCCGAGCCGACCGGCGGACAAACGTCGGAATTTCCGGCCCTCGGCTGCCCAGACCAGGCGATCGGCACCGTTACCGGACAGCACCTCCGGCCGTTCGCTGGAGAGCCACCACACCGCACCCGCCGGGCCCGGCACGACACCGGCCTCCGTCGAGTGACGGAGGCCGGTGACAGTGGACGGTTCAGCGGTGCACGAGGAGGTAGAACGGCAGGTCGGCGGGGACACCCGCGGAGTCGCGGGTCTGGATGAAGACCGCGTTCGGGGTGAGCAGCCGCCGCGCGACCGAGATCTCACCGGCGGGCGGGATGCAGCACGAGTCCGGCCGGCCGATCGTCGCCACGTAGATGCCGTTGGTGACGTTGCTGCCGAACTGCACCTCGTACTCCCCGACGCCGTACTTGATGACGACGCCGGCACCGCGGGCCTTGGTGCCGTTGGCGTTGACCGCCGTGGCGTAGAAGCCGCTGACGGCCTGGGCGCTCATCCCGTCACCCTTGGCGAGGGTGGCCTTCGCGCTGTTGAGCGAGGCCGTGGTGACGGCCGGCTGCTGGGCGGTGCGGGCGGTGGGCTGGGCAGACTCGGCGGTCGGCTTCGCCACCGCGATGCCGCCGCCGGCCAGGGCGAGCGCCAGTGCCGCGATCGCCACCGCAGCCGTCTTACGTCGGAATAATCTGGTCATGACGGGTCTCCCTTTTTCAGGCGTGGAGATACGGCCGACCCGTGCCACACGGGGCGGTTGTTGCCTTTTCGAGTCGGGCGGCAATGAGCGCTCACCGCCTGCACACCCCGTCCGGGAGCGCACCCGCAGACGTATCCCGCTCGCCGACCGTGATGCGCCCTGAGCTGGGGATTCTTGCCAGAACGCGGCCTCCTGAGCAGCTGAAACCTAGCACCGAAAAATGCCGGGGGTCAATAGTGCAAATACTGTCGGCGAGTTGTCGGATCAACGCCAGCAATCGCGAAAAGTGAAGGCGTGAACAATTCGCGAAATCAATTCTGGACGCCGTTGGCGCATACTTTGCGGGGGCGGTCGGACCGGGTACCGCGACGCCGGGCGTCCACATCGGGCGAAGTTCAGTAACCTGCGTCCCGTGGAGATCACTCGCCGGGCCTGGCGGCCGTCGGGTGCCAGCCTGCTCTGCTGGCTGGCCGTCGTGCCGGGTGCAGGGTGGGCGCTGGCGCGGTCGATCGGTCTGGACCGGGGACCGCTGGTGCAGGCGTTGGCCTTCACGCCGTACGTGACGCTCGGGAGCCTGGCCCCGCTGGTGCTCACGCTCGCCCTGCGCCGCCGGGCCCCGGCGTTCGTCGCGGCGCTGACCACGCTGGTCCTGGTCGCGCTGGTGGCGCCCCGCGCCCTACCCGCTGCGCAGCCGAACGCCGCCGGGCCGACCGTGCGGGTGCTCACCGCCAATCTGCTCGCCGGCGCCGCCGACCCGGCGGCGGTGGTGGAGCTGATCCGCACCCGGCAGGTCGACCTGCTGCTCGTGCAGGAGTTCACGCCGGCGGCCGAAGCCGAGCTGGACCGGCTCGGCCTCGACGAGTTGCTGGCGCACCGGCAGCTCAACCCGGTCGTCGGCACCCCCGGCTCCGGGCTCTACGCCCGTCACCCGCTCAGCGACGGCGGCATCCGCCAGCTACGCGGCGCCTGGGGCTTCACGCAGGCGTACGCGACCGTCACGGTGCCCGGCGCACCCCCGGTACGCGTCGAGTCGGCGCACCCGGCGGCCCCGTACGCGATCGATCAGGTGGACTCCTGGCGCGCCGACCTGGCCGCCCAGCCGGCGGCCACCCCCGACGGACCGTTGAGCATCCTCGCCGGGGACTTCAACGCCACGCTCGACCACGGTCCGCTGCGCGCCCTGCTCGACACCGGCTATGTCGATGCCGCCGCCTCGGCCGGCGCCGGACTCACCGGCACCTGGGGTCCGTACGACGGCGATCCCATCCCACCCGTGGTGATCGACCACGTGCTGGTGGACCGTCGCATCGCCGTGCGGGACGTGACGGTCCACCCGTTGCCCGGCAGCGACCACCGCATGGTCCTCGCCGAGCTGCGGCTACCCGCCGCCGAGCGCCGATAGGCGCGGCGCGGGCCACGCCGAGCACGGGCTACACCCGGGCGCGGTCCAGCCCGTAGGTCAGCGCGTCGACCAGGGCGTGCCAGCTCGCCTCGACCACATTGGGGTGTACGCCGACGGTGGTCCAACCGCCGCCCCGCCCGTCGGCCGTCTCGACCAGTACCCGGGTCACCGCGCCGGTGCCGTGACTGCCCTCCAGGATCCGCACCTTGTAGTCGGCCAACTCGAAGTCCCGCAACTCCGGGTAGTGCCGGCCGAGGCCGACGCGGAGGGCCTCGTCCAACGCGTTCACCGGCCCATTGCCCTCGGCCGTGGCGATCACCCGTTCCCCGCGTACCCTGATCTTGACGGTAGCCTCGGAGACGACCGCGCCGTCCTCGCGGTGCTCGACCAGCACCCGGTACGACTCCAGCGCGAACGGCCGCACCGGCGCGGCGTCCGGCAGCTCGGAGCGGACCAGCAGCTCGAACGAGGCATCGGCGGCCTCGAACGACCATCCGCCGGCCTCCAGTTCCTTGACCCGGTTGGTGACCCGGGACAGGGTCTCCGGATGGCCGGCCAGATCCAACCCCAGCTCGCGACTCTTCAGCTCGATGCTGGCCCGGCCGGCCATCTCGGTGACCAGGATCCGCATGTCGTTGCCGACCACCTCGGGCTCCACGTGGTTGTAGAGCAGCGGATCCACCTTGATCGCGCTCGCGTGCAGCCCCGCCTTGTGGGCGAAGGCCGCAGCCCCGGCGTACGCCTGATGGGTGTCGGGGGCGATGTTGGCGATCTCGGCGATGGCGTGGGAGACCCGCACCATCTGCTCCAGGCAGCCCTCCGGTAGGACCGGCAGCCCGAGCTTGAGTTGGAGGTTCGCGACGACCGCGAAGATGTCGGCGTTGCCGGGCCGCTCGCCGTACCCGTTGGCGGTGCCCTGCACGTGCCGGACCCCGGTCTCGACGGCGGCGATGGTGTTGGCCACTGCGCAGGCGGTGTCGTTCTGGGCGTGCATGCCGAGCAGCTCCGGCGCGACGCCGATCCGGTCGGTGAGGTCGACGATGGCGGCGGTCACCTGGGACGGCAGCATTCCACCGTTGGTGTCGCAGAGCACGAACCGCTCGGCGCCCGCCGCGAGCGCGGTCTCCACCACCGACGCGGTGTACGCGGGATCGTGGCGGTAGCCGTCGAAGCTGTGCTCGCCGTCGACGAAGACCCGCCGTCCCTCGGCGACCAGGTGGGACACCGTGTCGTGGATCATCGCCAGGTTCTCCTTGGCGGTGGTGCGCAACGCACGCTCGACGTGCCGCAGGTCGGCCTTGGCGACCAGGGCGATCGCCGGGGTCTGTGCGTCGAGCAGACCCCGCACCTGCGGATCGTCGGCGGCCACCGCGCCGGCCCGCCGGGTGGCGCCGAACGCGACAAGCACCGCGTGCCTGAGGTCGAGTTCGGTGCGCGCCCGACGGAAGAACTCGGTGTCCTTCGGCACCGCGCCCGGCCATCCGCCCTCGATGAACCCGACCCCGAACTCGTCGAGCAGCCGGGCCACCGCGAGCTTGTCGACCACCGAGTAGCTGAGCCCCTCGCGCTGGGCGCCGTCGCGCAGCGTGGTGTCGTAGACCTGAAACGTCATGGTGATCCCTTCGTCAGGCACCGGCCAGCGCAACAAAAAGACCCCCCGCGGCTGCGGGAGGTCTGCGCGCTCGGCGAGGGGAAAGCCGGCGCGCTAGTTGCCAATAATGCGGGCGGTGCTGGTCACGATCGGTACTCTGCCACCTCCGGGTCGCTTTTGGGAGGCACAATCCACATCTCGGGACAGCCGGTGACGCCTGTGCCGGGTGGTTTTCCTGGTGTAGACCGCCCGTCCAGGGGTAGGAGCTTTCGGGACAACGAAACACCTTCCTCCGAGACGGCCCACCACGGCCGGGGCAGGAGACATCCCATGGACAGGCTCAACCCGAACACCACGAACGCCACACCGGACCCGGAGCTGCGCGCCGTCGACCAGAGCGTCGTCGCGGGCGGCACCCCCGCCGGCGCCTTCGACCCCTGGAGCTACCGGGACGAGGCCGGAGTGGCCGGCGCAAACCTGGTCGGCTACAAGGTGGAGGCCAGCGACGGCTCGATCGGCAAGATCGACAGTGACAGCACCGAGGTCAACGCCAGCTACCTGGTGGTGGACACC
Source organism: Micromonospora sediminimaris (assembly GCF_016863575.1). Taxonomy (NCBI): domain Bacteria; kingdom Bacillati; phylum Actinomycetota; class Actinomycetes; order Micromonosporales; family Micromonosporaceae; genus Micromonospora; species Micromonospora sediminimaris. Next base: position 55,970 of record NZ_BOPD01000035.1, on the reverse strand, counting down.
GGGCCGTGGATCTTCGGTAAGAAGGTCATGCTGCCGGCCGGCACGGTGAACCACGTCGATCACGAGGAGCAGAAGGTCTTCGTCGACCGCACCAAGGATCAGATCAAGGCAGCGCCGGAGTACGACGAGACGGCCACCGACCCGGCCTACCGGGACAAGCTCGGCGGTTACTACAACGACACGTACACGGCAATCCCGCCCGGCGGCCCACTGCGGTAAGGCACCCGACAACGTGACGGCCGGTGGGACGCTGTTCCATCGGCCGTTACCGTGTCCGGATGGACGCCACTGAGCAGACTCGCAGAATCCCCTTCACCAGGATGTTCAACTTCCGGGACGTGGGCGGCTACCGGGGCGTGGACGGTCGGGCCGTCCGTACCGGAAGGCTCTACCGCTCCGACTCGCTGCACGGGATGGATGAGGCCGACCGGGAGGCGTTCGCCGCGCTCGGCGTCCGGACCGTGGTCGACCTGCGCCGCCCGCAGGAGGTCGAGCGATACGGCCGGGTTCCCGACTTCGACGGCCTCACCTACCGGCACATCCACCCGGAGCACGCGCACTGGGAGGAGCGGCCGTACCAGCCCGACACCGACCTGGCCCGCTACCTGGCCGACCGGTACGCCGACCTGGCCAGAACCGGCACCGCCGGTCTCGCCGAGGCGATCGGCCTGATCGCCGACAGCGCGAACGCGCCGGTGGTGGTGCACTGCGTCGCCGGCAAGGATCGCACCGGCATCGTCTGCGGCCTGACCCTCGCGGTGCTCGGCGTCGAGGACGCCGAGATCGCGGCGGACTACGCGTTGAGCACCGAGGCGTCCCAGCGCTTCGCCGCCTGGGTGGCCACGGCCCATCCCGAGGTGCCCGAGCTGCCCATGCCGTACCTCTCCTCACCGGCCGAGACGATGCTGCTCTTCCTTGCCGAGATCCGGGAGGGGCACGGCTCGGTCGACGACTACCTGCGGCATGCCGGGGTCACCGACGAACAGCTTGCCGCCCTGCGTGACCACCTGCTGGCCTAGTGCTGTGCCGAGACCGTGCCCGCGCGAGCTTCATGGGCACGGTCTCGCAGCGCAGGGGCCCCGCGCCACGCTCGGCGTGCCGACGGGGCCCGACAGACCACTCAGAACACGCGGTGGACCCAGTCGTGCGGGTCCTCCGCCTTGCCCCGCTGAAGATCCACGAGCTGTTGGCGCAGCGCCATGGTGACGCTCCCCGGCTCCCCGCCGGCCACGGCGAACTCCCCGTCCGGGAAGCGCACCTGCCCGATCGGCGTGATCACCGCCGCCGTACCGCAGGCGAAGACCTCGCGCAGCCGGCCGCTGGCGGCGTCCGCCCGCCATTCGTCGAAGGTCACCGGTCGCTCCTCGACCCGGTGCCCGGCCGCCGCGGCCAGGGTGAGCACCGACTCGCGGGTGATGCCCGGCAGGATCGTGCCGGTCAGCGGCGGGGTGGCGATCGACCCGTCGTCGTAGACGAAGAAGACGTTCATGCCACCCAGCTCGTCGACGAACCGGCGCTCCACGGCGTCGAGGAAGACCACCTGGTCGCAGCCGTGTTCGAGAGCCTCGGCCTGGGCGGCAAGCGAGGCGGCGTAGTTGCCGCCGCACTTGGCCGCGCCGGTGCCGCCGGGCGCCGCCCGGGTGTAGTCGGGCGAGACCCAGACCGTCACCGGCTTGACCCCGCCGGAGAAGTACGCCCCCACGGGTGAGGCGATCACCGAGTAGAGGTACTCGTTGGCCGGGCGGACGCCGAGGAAGACCTCGCTGGCGAACATGAACGGCCGCAGGTAGAGGCTGCCGCCGTCATCGCCGTCGGGAATCCACTCCCGGTCGATCTCGATCAGCCGGTGCAGCGAGTCCACGAAGGTCTGCTCCGGCAGCGCCGGCATGGCCATCCGGGCGGCGGAGGTGTTGAACCGGGCCGCGTTGGCGTACGGGCGGAACATGGTCACTCCGCCGTCGGCCGCCCGGTACGCCTTCATGCCCTCGAAGATTTCCTGCGCGTAGTGCAACACGGCACTGGCGGGATCCATCGGGATCGGCGCGCGCGCCTCGACCCGGGCGTCGTACCAGCCCTTGCCGTCGGCGTAACGGATGGTGACCATGTGGTCGGTGAACACCCGGCCGAACCCGGGGTTTGCCAGCAGCGCAGCCCGGTCGGTGGCGGATACCGGTGCGGGGTTCGGACGGATCTCGAAGTCGATCTTGTCACCACCGCTCATCGCGCTGACCTCCCTGGGGGACGACGGCATGCGCCGACCGCACGCCGGAAACATTGTTTGTGCCAGAAACCTACCCCGAACGGTCGTTCAGCGGATAGGTCCACCGGTGGACAGGTGGCACATCATCGGTGGCGGTCGCCGCTCCCTACCCGGCCGGACCGGCGGAGCGTCGACGGCCAGTGGGCGGCGACCGGTTCAGCCGGCGGCCTGCGCCGCGATCCGGTCGCCCACCTCGGCGGTACGTACCGTTACCTCGGGACTCCGGGCGGCCAGCTCCGCGCTGACCGCGGCGGTGATCCGGGCAGCGGCGTCGGCGTGCCCGAGCTGGTCGAGCAGCAGGGCCGCCGAGAGCACAGCGGCGACCGGGTCGGCGACGCCGCGACCGGCGATGTCCGGCGCGGAGCCGTGCACCGGCTCGAACATCGACGGGTACGCCCCGTCGGGGTTGATGGAGCCGCTGGCCGCCAACCCGATGCCGCCGGTGACGGCGGCGGCGATGTCGGTGAGGATGTCGCCGAAGAGGTTGTCGGTGACCACGACGTCGTACCGCTGCGGCTGGGTGACCAGGAACATCGCCGCGGCGTCGACGTGCTGGTACTCGGTGGCGATGTCCGGGTGCTCGGCGGCGACCGCGTCGAAGGTGCGCGACCACAGCGAGCCGGCGTGGGTCAGCACGTTCGTCTTGTGCACCAACGTCACCTTGCGCCGCTCGCGCCGGGCCGCGCGAGCGAAGGCATCCCGGATCACCCGCTCCACACCGTGCCGGGTGTTCAGGCTCTCCTCGGTGGCGATCTCGGCCGGAGTGCCCCGGTGCAGCGAGCCGCCAGCGCCGGCGTACAGACCCTCGGTGCCCTCCCGGACGACCACCAGGTCGACCTCGCCCGGCTTGACCGCCGCGAGCGGGCTGGTCACGCCCGGCCAGAGCCGCGACGGGCGCAGGTTGACGTACTGGTCGAAGGCGAAGCGCAGCTTGAGCAGCAGACCCCGCTCCAGCACGCCGGGCGGCACGGTCGGATCGCCGACCGCGCCGAGCAGAATCGCGTCGTGCCCGGCCAACTCGTCGAGCACCGAGTCGGGCAGGACCTCGCCGGTGCGGTGGTAACGTGCCGCACCGAGGTCGTACTCGGTCACCTCGACACCGGGCAGCACCGCGTCGACGACCTTGCGAGCCTCCGCGACCACCTCGGGGCCGATACCGTCCCCGGCCACCACCGCGATCCGTGCCACGTCCGTCAGCTCCTTAGCTCGAATGGCTCGACGGTACGCCGCCGTCCCGCCCCCCGGTACGAGTGTTCCATCTTTCGGGAATTCGGTGACGCACAGCAGCTTCCCAGGCGGCATTCATGGCTCGGTCATCTCCGCTGCCTAGCGTGAGCGTGACGGGCTGGGGCCCGGGCGAGCGCTGCGACGGGGCGGCACCCGCCGAGGAGGGGACGGACGCGATGTGGACCGATGAACAACCACGAACCCGCTGGGTGGACCCAACGGTCTTTCGGTTCCGCCGGCCCGACCTGCGACTGGGCGCCCGGGAGCAACGGCCGGACCGCGCCGATCTGGTGGCGGGGGATCGGATCGCCGTCCGGCACACCGTCCGCACCTCGACGGCGGCGTACACCCTGCTGCTGAACGCCCCCGAGTGGCTGGGCCGGCGCGGCACCGGCGAGGCGCTGCGCGACGCGGTGGCCGAGTTGCGGGCGATCGACCTGACATACGGCCCGAACCGCCCGGACAGCCTGGTGTCCCGGCTGCGCCGGGGAGAGATCAGCCCCGAGTCGTACCCACCCTTGACCGACCTGGTCGACCGCTGCGCCGCGATGCGCGCGGCCACGGACGGCTGGTTCGACGCGTGGGCGGTGCCCGGCGGCTTCGACCCGGGCGGCCTGCTCGGCGGGTGGGCGGTCGAGCGGGCCGCAGCCCGGTTGCGCGAGGCCGGCATCCACGACTACGCCGTGCTCACCGGCGCCGACCTGGTGGTACGCGGCCAGGCCGCGCACGGTGGCCCGTGGCGGGTCGCGGTGCACCATCCCACGGACCGGGGCCGGGCACCGCTGCTACTGGAGATGACGGCCGGTGCGCTCGGCACCTCCGGGGTGACCGGACGACAGGGACACGTGGTGGACCCACACACCGGCGAACCGGCCGGCCAGTTGGTCGCGGCCACCGTGATCGGGCCCGACCTCGCGGTCGCCGACGCCTACGCCACCGCCCTCTACGCCGCCGGACCGGCCGGGTTGGCCTGGTTCCGCCCCGAGTCGGACTACCGGGTGCTCTTCGCCGCACCGCGCTGAGCCGCCCGATTCCGCGTGGCCAGCCGAGGGTTCGGCGGCGGCCAGTCGGCCACCGGCGGCAGGAACAGCGATCGGCCTCCACGGTCGCGGCAACGACCGTGGAGGCCGGTCGACGACGAGTGCGCGTGGCTCGCGCAATCGAGGGGTGCGGGCCGCTCGGCCGGGCGTCGACCTCGCCACCCGAAGACGGGCCGGCGCCACGTGCTCGGCAGGTGACCGCACCCGTACGTTATCGAATTGACGCGTTTCGCGGCAAGGGTTCCACAGGGGAGTATCTGCGCAAACCTGGTACTCCGGCATTAGCCTGCGGCAGGGCCCTTTCGACAAGGTGAACCGCAGATGGCACGCTGTCCGCCGTGAGTTTCGATCTGAGCGTGTGGGCCCTGGCGGACGGGGCAACGCCCGAGGATGTACGAGCGGCGGTGCAGCAGTGCCGCAGCGGCCGGCACCACGAGCGTCAACCGGACCCACGATGTGTGGCCTTCTACCGGGCGATCACCGCCCGTTACCCCGACCAGCCGGCCGGCCCGAGCACTCCCTGGGCGGTGGCGCCGCTGCACAAGGCGGCCGACCACATCGAGCTGAACCTGGATCCGGCCTGCCCTGACCAGGTGCTGCTCGACATCGAGCGGCTGGCCGGCGAGCATCGGCTGATGCTGTTCGACGCCCAGGACGGCTCGGTGTACCCGCCGCCCGGGGTCCGGCTGCCCGGCTGACCGACCCGCCGTGCCGGACGGCAGACCCACGACGACAACGTGGGTCGCGCGGGCCTTTCGGTCAGTACGGCAAAGCCGCCGCCACGGCGGATGCGACGACCCGACGCCTTGCCCGGCGGTCGGATGACGAGGGGCCCGGCCGTAGGCCGGGCCCCGTCGTGGCGTGTCTGGAGCGTTCGGGTGGCTACTCGTCGCGCAGGTCGGCAGCGCTGGCCGAGGTGGCGCCGATCGAGTCGGCGGCCGAGGTGAGCAGGTCGGCACCGAGCGCCTGGTCCACGGTGAGGGTCATCAGCGTCTCACCGCCGGCCTCCCGGCGGGCCACCTGCATCGCCGCGATGTTGACGCCGGCCTGGCCGAGCAGGGTGCCGACGGTGCCGACCACGCCCGGGCGGTCGGCGTAGCGGAGGAAGAGCAGGATGCCCTCGGCACCGATCTCCACGTCGAAGCCGTCCACCTCGGTCAGCTTGATGACGTCGCGGGTGCCGGCCTGGGTGACGGTGCCGGAGACACTGACCGTGCGGCCGTCGGGCAGCGCGCCGCGCACGGTGACCAGGACGGGGTGGTCGGCGGTCTCGGTCTGGGTGTCCAGCGACACCTCCACCCCGCGCTGCGCGGCGAGGTGCGGCGCGTTGACGTAGGTCACCTGCTCCTCCACCACCGAGCTGAACAGTCCCTTGGTGGCGGCGAGCTTGAGCACCGACACGTCGTGCTCGACGATCTCGCCACGCACCTCGACGGTGACGCTGGCGGCGACCCCGCCGGCCACCGCGGTGAAGGCGCGGCCGAGCTTCTCGGCCAGCGGCAGCAGCGGCCGGACGTCCTCGGCGACCACGCCGCCGGCCTGCACGTTTACCGCGTCCGGCACGAACTCGCCCTGCAGTGCGAGCTTCACGCTCTTGGCGACCGCCAGGCCGGCCTTGTCCTGCGCCTCGGCGGTGGAGGCGCCCAGGTGCGGGGTGGCCACCACGTTGTCGAAGGCGAACAGCGGCGAGGAGGTGCACGGCTCCTTGGCGTAGACGTCCACCCCGGCACCGGCGACCCGGCCCTCGGCGAGCGCGTCGGCGAGGGCCTGCTCGTCGATCAGCCCGCCCCGGGCGGCGTTGACGATCCGCACGCCCGGCTTGACGATGGACAGCTCCTTCTCACCGATCAGGCCCACCGTCTCGGGGGTCTTCGGCAGGTGGATCGAGATGAAGTCGCTCTCCCGCAGCAGCTCCTCCAGACCCACCAGGCGTACGCCGAGCTGCGCGGCCCGGGCCGGCTGGATGTACGGGTCGTACGCGATGAGCCGGGTGCCGAAGGCGGCGATCCGGGATGCGAACAGCACGCCGATGCGGCCGAGACCGACCACGCCGACGGTCTTGCCCTGGAGCTCCACACCCGTGTACTTCGACCGCTTCCACTCCCCCGCCTTGAGCGCTGCGCTGGCGCTGGCGGTGTTGCGGGCGACCGCGAGCAGCAGCGCGACGGCCTGCTCGGCGGCGGAGACGATGTTGGAGGTGGGTGCGTTGACGACCATGACGCCCCGTGCGGTGGCGGCCGGTACCTCGACGTTGTCCAGGCCGACACCGGCCCGGGCGACGACCTTGAGCCGGGGAGCGGCGGCGATCGCCTCGGCGTCGATCTGGGTGGCACTGCGGACGATGACGGCGTCGGCCTCGGAGAGCGCCGAGAGCAGGGCCGGGCGGTCGGTGCCGTCCACGTGCCGGACGTCGAAGTCGTGGGCGAGCACCTCGATGGCGGCGGGGGCGAGTTCTTCGGCGATCAGTACGACAGGAGTCATTGGTCCTCGTAGATGTCGTCAGAGCGGTCGGCCGGGGGCTGGGCGCTGCGCTGCGCCCGGCGCGCTCCGGGCCATGGCCGTCAGGTGCCGCCTGGAGCACCTACCCGCGATCGTAGGGGGCGGGCCGCCCGGCGCGCCCCGGAGCGCGGGGTGAGTGCCCTCACAAACCGGACGTGACGTGCGTGTTAACGATCGTTTACCACGTGGAGAAAGCACGGCACCCGGCCCCGGCGTCGGGGAGAACGCCGGGGTCGGGTGCCGTTGGGGAAAGCGCTCAGGCGGTCTCGGTGATCGGCCGGTCCACCCAGCTCATCATGCCGCGCAGCTTCGCGCCGGTCTCCTCGATCGGGTGCGCCGCGCCCTCGCTGCGCCACTTGTTGTAGTTGGGCCGCCCGGCCTCGTCCTCGGCCACCCACTCGCGGGCGAACTCGCCGTTCTGGATCTCACCGAGGATCTTGCGCATCTCCTCCTTGACCCGGCCGTCGATGACCCGCGGCCCACGGGAGAGGTCGCCGTACTCGGCGGTGTCGGAGACGCTGTAACGCATCCGGGCGATGCCGCCCTCGTACATCAGGTCCACGATCAGCTTCAGCTCGTGCAGGCACTCGAAGTAGGCCACCTCGGGCGCGTAACCGGCCTCGGTGAGCACCTCGAAACCGGTCTGCACCAGTGCCGCCGCACCGCCGCAGAGCACCGCCTGCTCGCCGAAGAGGTCGGTCTCGGTCTCCTCGGTGAAGGTGGTCTTGATCGCGCCGGCCCGGGTGCCGCCGATGCCCTTCGCGTACGACAGGGCCAGCGCGAACGCGCTGCCGCTGCCGTCCTGCTCGACGGCGACCAGGCAGGGCACGCCCTTGCCATCGACGTACTGCCGGCGGACCAGGTGACCGGGGCCCTTCGGGGCGACCATCGCCACGTCCACCCCGGCCGGCGGCTTGATCAGCCCGTACCGGATGTTGAACCCGTGGCCGAAGAACAGCGCCTTGCCCGCGCTGAGGTTCGGCGCGATCGACTCGGCGTAGATGTGACGCTGCGCGGTGTCCGGCGCGAGGACCATGATCACGTCGGCCTCGGCCGCCGCCTCGGCCGGGGTGAGCACCCGCAGCCCCTGCTCCTCGGCCTTCGGCCGGCTCTTCGAGCCCGCCGGCAGACCGATCACCACGTCGACACCGGAGTCGCGCAGCGACAACGCGTGGGCGTGGCCCTGGCTGCCGTACCCGATCACGGCGACCTTCTTCGCCTGGATCAGGCCCAGGTCGGCGTCGTCGTCGTAGTACACCTCAACGCTCATGACTTCCCTTTCGTACGGCGGCCGCAGCGGCCCGTCGTGGCTGGTGGCCGGCCCGGGCAAGCGGACCGGGCCGAGGTGGGGTCAGGCGGCCCGCAGGGCCGGGCCGGCGGTGATCGCGCGCGAGCCGCGCCCGATCGCCACCAGGCCCGACTGGACCATCTCCTTGATGCCGAAGGGCTCAAGGTCGCGCAGCAGCGCGTCGAGCTTGTCCGGGGTGCCGGTCGCCTCGACCGTGAGGGTGTCGGCGGCCACGTCGACCACCCGGGCCCGGAACAGGTTTACCGTCTCCAGGACCTGGCCTCGGGCGTTGCGGTCCGCACGTACCTTCACCAGCAGCAGCTCGCGGGCCACCGAGGTGCCCGGGTCCAGTTCGACGATCTTGAGTACGTTGACCAGCTTGTTGAGCTGCTTGGTGACCTGTTCCAACGGCGAGGACTCCGCGTTGACCACGATGGTGATCCGCGAGACGTCCGGGTTCTCGGTCTCGCCGACCGCGAGACTGTCGATGTTGAACCCGCGCCGGGAGAACAGCCCGGAGACCCGGGCCAGCACGCCTGGCTTGTTCTCCACCAGGACGGAGAGGGTGTGAATGGTCACGGCTGTGCCTTCCTTGTCATGTCCTCATGGCCCTCGCTGCGCTCGGTGCAATCGGCCATGACCTAGATATCGTCCTCGTCGAAGGCCGGGCGGACGCCGCGGGCGAACATGATCTCGTCGTTGCTGGTGCCGGCCGGGACCATGGGCCAGACCATGGCGTCCTTGCCGACCACGAAGTCGATGACCACCGGCGCGTCGTTGATGGACATGGCCATCTCGATGGTCCGGTCCACCTCCTCGGCGGTCTCGCAGCGCAGCCCGACGCAGCCGAGCGCCTCGGCCAGCTTGACGAAGTCCGGAATGCGGTGCTTGTGGGTGCCCAGCTCCGTGTTGGAGTAGCGCTCGTTGTAGAACAGCGTCTGCCACTGCCGGACCATGCCGAGGTTGCCGTTGTTGATGACGGCGATCTTGACCGGGATGCCCTCCAGGGCGCAGGTGGCCAACTCCTGGTTGGTCATCTGGAAACAGCCGTCGCCGTCGATCGCCCAGACCACCGTGTCCGGCCGGCCCACCTTGGCCCCCATCGCCGCCGGCACCGCGTAGCCCATGGTGCCGAGGCCGCCGGAGTTGAGCCAGGTCTGCGGCTTCTCGTACGAGATGAACTGGGAGGCCCACATCTGGTGCTGGCCCACACCGGCAACGTAGATCGTGTCCGGACCGGCGATCTCACCCAGTCGCTTGATCACGTACTGCGGGGAGAGGGTGCCGTCCGACGGCTCCTCGTAGCCCAGCGGGTAGCGCTCGCGCAGGTCGTCCAACTGCGTCCACCAGTCGGCGATGTCGGTGGTACGCCCCGCCGCGCGTTCGGCGGTGACCGCCGCGACCAGCTCGTCGATGACGTGCCGGGCGTCGCCGACGATCGGCACGTCCGCGTGCCGGTTCTTGCCGATCTCCGCCGGATCGATGTCGGCGTGCACGATCGTGGCGTCCGGCGCGAAGGAGTCCAGCTTTCCGGTGACCCGGTCGTCGAACCGGGCGCCCAGCGCCACGATCAGGTCGGCCTTCTGCAGCCCGTAGACCGCGGCGACGGTGCCGTGCATGCCGGGCATGCCCAGGTGCTGCCGGTGCGAGTCGGGGAACGCGCCGAGCGCCATCAGCGTGGTGATCACCGGGATCCCGGTCAGCTCGGCCAGCCGGCGCAGCCCCTCGGTGGCGCCGGCCTTGAGCACGCCGCCGCCGACGTAGAGCACCGGTCGGCGGGCGGCACCGATCAGCCGTGCCGCCTCGCGGATCTGCTTGCCGTGCGGGTGCAGCGTCGGCCGGTAACCGGGCAGGTCCAGGGTGGGCGGCCAGGCGAAGGTGGTCGGCGCCTGAAGGATGTCCTTGGGGATGTCCACCAGGACCGGCCCGGGACGCCCGGTCGAGGCCAGGTGGAACGCCTCGGCCAGCACCCGGGGAATCTCGCTGGCCTCCTGCACCAGGAAGTTGTGCTTGGTGATCGGCAGCGTGATGCCCTGGATGTCCGCCTCCTGGAAGGCGTCCGTGCCGATCGACGGGCGGGCCACCTGGCCGGTGATCGCCACCAGCGGCACCGAGTCCATGTACGCGTCGGCGATCGGGGTGACCAGGTTCGTCGCGCCCGGACCGGAGGTGGCGATGCACACCCCGACCCGGCCGGTGGCCTGGGCGTACCCGGTGGCGGCGTGGCCGGCGCCCTGCTCGTGCCGGACCAGGATGTGCCGCACGGTCGAGTCGTAGAGCGGGTCGTACGCCGGCAGGATCGCGCCGCCCGGGATACCGAAGACGACGTCTACGCCGAGTGCCTCCAGGGAGCGCACAAGTGAGCCGGCACCGGACACCTGGGCCGGGGCGGGACGCGCCACAGGGACGGCCGGCGAGGCGGCGCGGGTCTGGTCGGCGTCACCCGACGCCTCGGCGGCGGTGCGGGCGCGCCGGGCGGAATGGGCGAGCGTCTCGGGCGTGGGTCTCGTCATGGCGGTTGGCCTTCGGCTGGAGTGGGTGGGGCTGCTCACACTGTGGAACGCGGGCGGGGCCAGCGTTCGATTGGTTCGACGGCAAGAAAAAGGCCCACGTGCCAGATGCACGGGGCCAGCGCACTCTCAGTCAGGGAGAGTGCGCTCAGGTAAGTACTCGCAGCGACCGGTACGACGACATGGGCTCAAGCCTGACGCATCTCACGCGATGAGTCAACTGATCCCACATTTTGGTTCACGGACGTCGGCGCGTCGCCGGCTGGCACGCCGATCGGACCGGGCACGACCTGCCCGGAGACGCTCTCACCCCGCCTCGGCGCGGGCGGCCCGACGGGTCGCGGAAGTGGGGCGCCCGCCGTGGGACGGGCCGGACGGGCACCGGGCGACGTGGCCGCGTCCAGCATCGCCTCCAGGTGTTCGGCCGGTACGCCCCAGCCGAACAGCGCGCCCTGGCCGAACCGGCAGCCGGCGGCCACCACGGCGGCCATCTCGGTGGGCGTGGTCACCCCCTCGGCGATCACCTCAAGGCCGAACTGGTGGCCCAACCGCATCACGATGTCCACCATCGGGGCGAAGGCCGGGCCGTCACGCCCTTCCGGCTGGACGGGCTCGTGCTCGGCCACCAGCCCATGATCGATCTTGAGGATGTCGATCGGAAGTCGGCGGAGCTGGTTGAGCGAGGAGTAGCCGGCACCGAAGTCGTCCAGGGCGATCCGCACGCCGGTCAGCCGCAGCGCGGTCAGCCGCCGGATCAGCTCGTCGAGGTCGGTGGCGACCGCGTGCTCGGTGATCTCCAGCACCAGCCGCTGCGGCGGCACGTGATGGGCGCGCAGCGCTTCGGCGACCTGCACCACGTACTCGGGGGCGTGCAGCTCACGCGGGGAGACGTTCACCGACACCCAGACGTCGTGGCCCTCGGCCAGCCAGCGGGACAGCTGATAGCAGGCCTGATGCAGCACCCAGGCGCCCAGCTTGGCGATCATCCCGCTCTCCTCGGCGAGCGGGATGAACTCGTCCGGCCGGACGTTGCCCAGCTCAGGGTGACGCCACCGCAGCAGCGCCTCCGCGCCGACCGGGCGTACCGACGGCAGGGAGGCCACCGGCTGGAAAACCAGCCGCAACTCGTCGCGCTCGATCGCGCCGCGCAGCTCATGCTCCAGCGTCGTGCGCCGGCGCAGCAGCCGGTCGTACGCGCCGTCGTAGCGCTCGATCCGGTTCTTGCCACGTTGCTTGGCGTAGCGCAGCGCCAGATCCGCGTGCCGTAGCAGCAGCTCGACGTCGGGCTCGTCGGCCCAGCCGGCCAGGCCGATGCTGACCGAGAGGAAGACGGGCGCCTCGGGCTGCTCGTAGGCGCCACCGAGAACCCGCAACAGCCGCTCCGCGACCACCCCCGCCCCGGCCGGGCCTCCGCGCATGAGCACCGCGAACTCGTCACCACCGAGCCGGGCCGCGAGATCACCGGGGCGCAGATTGCCGCGCAGCCGCTGGCCCACCTCGGCCAGGACCGCGTCGCCGACGTCGTGGCCCCGCATGTCGTTGACGTTCTTGAAGCCGTCCAGGTCCAACCCGAGCAGTACGCACGGCACCCGCTCCTCGGCGCACCGGTGCAGGGCCCGCAGCAGGCCACGACGGTTGGCCAGGCCGGTGAGCGCGTCGGTGTGCGCGAGCTGCCGGAAGTGCGCCTCCCGGTCGGCCAGCCGGCGGGCGTAGGCCCGCACGTCGTGCAGGGTGAGGTACTGCCGGGCGACCAGGGCGAAGCCCTCGACGCTGCCGGCCGCGATGGCCAACCCGTCGAACCGGCCGTCCTGCAGGAGGTGGTACATCGCCGAGGCGGCCAGGGCGCCCATCGGCACGAAGGCGTACTCGCCGTCGTGGCGGATCACGTCGATGGCGAGTTGGCCCGGCGGATCGATGCGGTAGGCCGCCACCGCGGCGACCAGCAGCCCCACCGCGAGCACCACCGCACCGGCCAGCGCCAGTGCCGGCCCGGCCTGGCAGAGCCCGGCCGCGACACCCAACCCACCCACCGACGCGGCGGTGATGCCGGTGCCCAGCACAGCCAGGCAGCGTCGGGGCGCGGGCGCCCGGAGCACCATGATCGCGGAGAGGCCGGCGCTCAACGCCGCGCTGACCGAGGCGAGCAGAATCGACGGGCAGGCGGTCGGCGTCGCGTCGCCGAGCAGCCGGGTCGGCTCGGAGAACAGCACCCAGCCGACGAACCACAGCGCGGTGCCCACGATCACGCCGTCCAGCGCGAGCCGGGCCGCCGAGGGCACCGAGCCGGTCACCCCGGGCAGGCGGAGCAGGCCGAAGCAGAACAGCAGGCCGCCGGTGGCCGTGCCGAGCGCCACCAGGGTGGCCCAGGTGGTGCGCTGGTGCTGCTCGTGTGCCCAGTGCTCGCTCATGGTCACCGCGACGGCTGCCCCGACCAGCATGGTCACCACCGCGAACGCGCCACCGACGGCCAGCACCGCGTACGCCGGTCGGTGCGGCGCGGCCCGGCGGCGGACGGCGGCGGCGAGCAGCACGCCGGCCGTCAGGGCGATCAGCGCGCTCAGCACCGCAGCGCCGATCATGGCCGGGGGTGTGTGCACGACCTCAACTCTGCCGGATCGATGCCAGCTGTGGGGATCGGGTGTGCATCTGTTGGGACACGGCGCGACGCCGGTGTCCGGGCCGCGCCGGCGGTGTCAGACTGGTACACATGCCTGAGCTGCGGTCGAAGACCTCCACGCACGGTCGGACGATGGCCGGCGCCCGGGCCCTCTGGCGGGCCACCGGGATGACCGACGACGATTTCGGCAAGCCGATCGTCGCCATCGCGAACAGTTTCACCCAGTTCGTGCCGGGCCACGTACACCTCAAGGACATGGGCGGCCTGGTCGCCGACGCGGTGGCCGAAGCCGGCGGGGTGGGCCGGGAGTTCAACACCATCGCGGTCGACGACGGCATCGCCATGGGCCACGGCGGCATGCTCTACTCCCTGCCCAGCCGGGAGTTGATCGCCGACGCGGTCGAGTACATGGTCAACGCACACTGCGCGGACGCTCTGGTCTGCATCTCCAACTGCGACAAGATCACCCCGGGCATGCTGCTGGCCGCGCTGCGGCTGAACATCCCCACCGTGTTCGTCTCCGGCGGCCCGATGGAGGCCGGTAAGACGGTGGCGATCGAGGGGATCGTGCACAGCAAGATCGACCTGATCGACGCGATGATCGCCTCCTCGAACGAGGCCGTCACCGACGAGCAGCTCGGCGAGATCGAGCGGTCCGCCTGCCCCACCTGCGGCTCCTGCTCCGGCATGTTCACCGCGAACTCGATGAACTGTCTCACCGAGGCGATCGGGCTGGCGCTGCCGGGCAACGGCTCGACGCTGGCCACCCATGCCGCCCGCCGGTCGCTCTTCGTCGAGGCCGGCCGCACCGCCGTGGAGATCGCCAAGCGGTGGTACGACGGCGACGACGCCTCGGTGCTGCCCCGCGAGGTCGCCTCCCGGGCCGCGTTCGAGAACGCCGTAGCGCTGGACGTGGCGATGGGTGGGTCGACGAACACGATCCTGCACCTGCTGGCCGCCGCCCGCGAGGCCGAGCTGGACTTCTCCGTGGCGGACATCGACGCCATCTCCCGCCGGGTGCCGTGCCTGGCGAAGGTCGCTCCTAACTCGCCGCAGTACCACATGGAGGACGTGCACCGCGCCGGTGGCATCCCGGCCATCCTCGGCGAACTCGACCGCGCCGGCCTGCTGCGCCGGGACGTGCACGCGGTGCACTCCTCCACGCTTGAGGGCTGGCTGGCTGACTGGGACGTGCGCGGCGGCACCGCCAGGCCCGAGGCGATCGAGCTGTTCCACGCCGCACCGGGCGGGGTGCGCACCACCGAGCCGTTCTCCACCACCAACCGCTGGTCGTCGCTGGACACCGACGCGGCCGGCGGCTGCATCCGGGACCGGGAGCACGCGTACACCGCCGACGGCGGGCTGGCCATCCTCTACGGCAACCTCGCGCCGGAGGGCTGTGTGGTGAAGACCGCCGGGGTGCCCGAGGAGTGCCTGACCTTCCGTGGCCCGGCAAAGGTCTACGAGTCGCAGGACGACGCGGTGACCGCCATCCTGGCCAAGGAGATCGTCGCCGGGGACGTCGTGGTGATCCGCTACGAGGGGCCGAAGGGTGGTCCCGGCATGCAGGAGATGCTCTACCCCACCTCGTTCCTCAAGGGACGGGGGCTGGGCCGGGCCTGCGCGCTGCTGACCGACGGCCGGTTCTCCGGCGGCACCTCCGGGCTCTCCATCGGGCACGCCTCCCCCGAGGCCGCCTCCGGCGGGTTGATCGCGTTGGTCGAGCCGGGCGACGAGATCGTCATCGACATCCCGGCCCGCTCGATCGAGCTGAACGTGCCGGCCGACGTGCTGGACGCCCGCCGGGTCGCCCAGGAGAAGCGGGACCGCCCGTACACCCCGGTCGACCGGCAGCGTCCGGTGTCGGCGGCGCTGCGCGCGTACGCCTCGATGGCCACCTCCGCCAGCGACGGCGCCTACCGTCGCGTCCCGGAGTGACCGGCCGGATGGCCCGGCCGCCGGCGCCGGGCCATCCGGGCACGCGTAACCGCCCCGGCTCGGGTAGCGTGGGGGCAGCGTCGCGTGCCGGTGGCAGGCCGTGTCAGGCATGGAGGCGCCGGATACGAAGGACCACGACGATGACACAGTCGGTGCCTTCGCCCTCCTGTGACTGAGGGCGAGAAGACCAGGCTCGTCGCCTGGAGCCACGAGCTTCGCAGCGTGCACGATCGGCTGCGCGAAGCCCTGCGCCTGACCCGCAACGCACTCGCCGGTGGCGAGGCGGCCGGACCAGCCACCCGTGACCTGCTGCTGTTCTGTCACGGCTTCTGTGCCGCCCTGACCGGGCACCACGAGGGCGAGGACCGCGAACTGTTCCCGGCGATCGCCGCCGCCCATCCGGAGCTGCGCGACACCCTGCGGTACCTGAAACAGGACCACTCGATGATCGCGCATCTGCTCGCGGGTCTACAGGCCGCCGTGGACCGGGCCGCCTCCCCGGCCGAACTCGACCGCCACGTCGAGGGCATCGCCGCCATCATGGAAAGCCACTTCCGCTACGAGGAACGCCAGCTACTGACGGTCCTCGACACGCTCGCCCTGGACGCCGACCCGCACGACGTCCTCGGTCCACTGTGAACTGAGGGAGACGGCTCCCGTGGGAGGCGGCGGATCGTCGATCGCGGTTCACCCTGGCGTCATGCCGCTCCCGGTAGCGTGGCGATCGTTGATCGTGGATCGGGAGGGTGTCGATGGGTGCGAAGCGGAAGGTCAGCGCCGCGATCACGGCGGCGCTGCTCGCCACGACGGCGGCGGTCGTGGTGCCGTCGCCGGCCAGTGCGGGTAGGGGGCAACCGGGCACGCTGCGGGTGGCGACCTTCAACGCCTCGCTGAACCGGGGCGCCGCCGGCGGGCTGGTCGCCGACCTGTCCGGGCGGAACGACGCGCAGGCCGGCAACGTCGCCGAGGTGATCCAGCGGGTACGCCCGGACGTGCTGCTGATCAACGAGTTCGACTACGACCCGCAGGGGCGGGCGTTGGCGTTGTTCCAGGACAACTACCTCTCCGTGCCGCGCAACGGCACCCGGGCGATCCGCTACCCGTACCGTTACGCGGCCCCGTCGAACACCGGTGTCCCCTCCGGACACGATCTCAACAACGACGGGACCGTCGGTGGGCCCGACGACGCCTACGGTTTCGGGCTCTTCCCCGGCCAGTACGGCATGGCGGTCTACTCGGCGTACCCGATCGACCTGGCCCGAGTGCGCACCTTCCAGACGTTCCGCTGGCGGGACATGCCCGGCGCGTTGCTGCCCGACGACCCGGCCACCCCCGCGCCCGCAGACTGGTACTCACCGGCCGAGTTGGCCGACGTGCGGCTGTCCTCCAAGAGTCACTGGGACGTGCCGGTCAGGCTGCCCGGCCGTACCGTGCACCTGCTGGCCAGCCACCCCACGCCGCCGGTCTTCGACGGGCCGGAGGACCGCAACGGCCGCCGCAACCACGACGAGATCCGCTTCTGGGCCGACTATGTCTCGCCGTGGCGGGCCGGCTACATCTACGACGACACCGGGCGACGCGGCGGGTTGGGGCCGGGGGCGGCCTTCGTGATCGCCGGGGACCTCAACTCCGACCCGTACGACGGTGACAGCCTGCCCGGCGCGGCGCAGCAGCTGCTCGACCACCCCCGGATCAACGACCGGGTCGTGCCGGCCAGCGCGGGCGGCACCGCGGCGGCACGGCGGCAGGGCGGCGCCAACCTCGACCACCGCAGCGACCCGCGTTTCGACACCGCCGACTTCGCCGACACCAGCCCTGGCAACCTGCGGGTCGACTACCTGCTACCGAGCCGGGGCCTGCCGGTCCGCGCCACCGGAATCTTCTGGCCGGTGCCGGGTGACCCGCTGTTCCGGCTGGTCGGCGACTACGACCCGGCCCTGCCTGGTGGCTTCCCCACCTCCGACCACCGGCTGGTCTGGCTCGACCTGCGGCGCTGAGGTGTCGCCTGCCCCGGCGTCGGTGACCGGCGCCGGGGCCAGACAGAGCTGCTTCCAGGACTTCAGCAGTGCTCGGCCTTCCGGTCGAACATCTGCCCGATGCGGATCTGGTTGCCGAACGGGTCGCGGATGCCGAAGTCGATGCCGTACGGCCGTTCCATCGGCTCGTCGGTGATGTCGACCCCCTTCGCGACCAACTCCTCGTACGTCTTGTGGGCGTCGTCGGTGGTCATGAAGAGGAAGCCACCCGCGGCGCCCTTGGAGAGCAGCTCGCGGACCTGCTCGGCGGTGGCCGGGTCCAGGTTCGGCGGGCCCGGCTTCTCCAGCAGGATCTCCCGCTGCCGGTCGCCGGGAATGTTGACCGTGAGCCAACGCATGAAGCCGAGATCCTGATCCGTGTTCAACTCAAGGCCGAGCTTGCCGATGTAGAAGTCGAGCGCCTCGTCCTGGTCGAGGACGTAGATCTGGGAGCGGCTGATCGCGTTCATCGTCATGCCCGAAACGCTAGTGCAACGCTCTGACCTGCTGCTTATCCAAAACTGCTCGGTCTGGTCCACGCCTTCGTGAAGCAGCCCGGCACCGGCGCGACGGGCGCCGTCCGCCGCTTACGGTAGTCGGTGGGCGATTCACCGATGATTTGCCGGAAGGTACGGCTGAACGTGCCGAGACTGCCGAAACCGACAGCCGTGCAGATCTCCGTCACGTCCTGACCGGTGTGCAACAGCAGGTACATGGCCCGCTCCACCCGACGCCGTTGCAGGTAGCGGTGCGGGGTCTCACCGAAGGTGGCCCGGAAGGTGCGGATGAAGTGCGCCTCGGAGACGTGCGCGATCCGCGCCAGGGTGGGGATGTCCAGCGGTTGAGCGTACGCCCGGTCCATGGCGTCCCGGGCGCGCAACATCGCCCGATTCGTCTCCTCGACCGCCCTGCTCACCCGCCACCTCCCCGCCCGCCGCGCCCCGGCCGGTCGCTCCCTTTCATCTTCTCACCGCTCACTGATGTCCAGGTCGGGGACGGTGGCAACCACAACTACACCGTCGTCGTCGTGGAGGTGCAGGGTGCAGCCGGCACGGATGAAGCGGACGGTCAGGGTCTGCCCGACGTGCCGGGCGGCCAACCGCAGCAGCGCCGGCACCGGGTCGGCGATCAGGTCGTTCGGCGCGGCGGCGGGCGCCTGGATCGGCACCGCCAGGTCGGTCGGCACGGCGTCGGCGACGGCGTAGTGCGTGACCTGCGTACCGAGGCCGGGGTGACCCTCGACGCCGTCACCGAGGCCCTGGAATGCAGCCGGCAGAAGGATCCCCGCCAGATCCTGCACGGTTTGGGAGACAACCGATTGGCGCGGCGACAGCCAGGTGATCGGTGAGGCCACCGCCATCGCGGTCAACGAGCGCTTCGCCGCTGGCCACTCTCCCGCCGACGATGCTTGTTCGTCGCCGAGACGCGATCGCATGAGTTCATTGCCGATGTGGCACGAACCGCAGCTGACCACCTGTAGTCACCGGGCTGCGAGCTGCATTCATCTCCGATAGTGTCCGTCCGGCCACGTAATGGTGATCCGGGTCCACAATCAGCAGACGGGGGGCGGCATGGCCAGTATCGAAGAGGTCAAGGCGGCACTGATGCAGGCAGCCGAGCAGGGCAACGTGACGATCAACCAGATCCGCGCCGCCGCCGAGAACACCGAGCAGATGCTGGCCCGGCTACGTGCCGTCGCCGCCGGCACCGGCCATCCGGCGATCGCCGAGGCCATTGCCCGCGGTGAGCAGAGCAAGCAGCGCCTGGCCGAGGCTGTGACCCTCGTGCAGGGCAGCTCGGAGGCTGCCCGCCGCTACGTCGGCATCCTCGGCTGATCACCGACCACCACCATGAGTGTCGGCGAGGTCAAGGCGGCCCTGCGCGCCGCCATCGAAGCCGCGCGCCAGGGACGACGGGTGTTCGATAAGGCCGTCTCCGAGGCCGAAGCGGCAACCCGAACGGCGAACGCTGTGCTGAGCGACAGCCAACACCAGCACGTGACCGACACCCATCAGGCACTCGCCGCTGCCAAGGCAGAGGTCGAACCGACTCGCCGCCGCTTCGACCACACCGCCGAACACGCGAGCGACTACCTAACTCGACTCGGATGAGCGGCAGCATCGCCGAGCTGGTCGCGCAGCTTCTCGCCGTACGCGGAAAGCTTGATGCCGCAGTTGTCACCGCGCTGCGCGCCCGGACGGACGCTGAGGTGGCTTTGGCGCGGCTGGCCGAGGTTCAGCGGGGAAGCAACGACAATCGATTACGCGCCGCCGTCACGGACGCCGAGGTGGCCCGGGACAAAGCCGGCCGGTACGCCCGCCTGCTGTCTGAGGCTGCCCGCAACATCACCGCGTACGTCAACACGATCGCCCCCGGGGCGGCGCCCACCCAACCAGATGATGCTGCTTCCCCGTCCGGCGAGCGTGTGGTGACCGAAGCTGAGCGACGTGGGCGGCGTGCCGACATCGCCTGGCGCAAGCAGGTCCAGAAGGCCGACGACACCGAGGACAGCCTGAAGAACGCCGAGGCCAGCGCCCGAGAAGTGTTCAAGTTCTTCAAGCAACATGGCGACGGCCAAGGCGGAACCACGAGTGGGACGACGAGCCCTGGGCCTGCGCCGGGACAGGATCGACCACATGTCGACAACCCGGTGACCGCTGCGGTGATGGCGGCCGGCGCGTTGGCGGTGACCGTGAAGGCGATATGGAACCATGGCAAAGCCCGACGAGCGAGGAAGCGGGACAACAATGATCAAGCCTGAACTGCCCGAGTACATCCGCACGATGGTTCGCGGCGACTACGCCGCTAACGACGCGGTTGAGGCCAAGCTTGACGCCGAAGGCTGGGACGGCCTTCCGCGCTACCTCGCGGCGGTCTTCTTCCTCGCCGTTGACCGCCGCTTCGGCGACACCGCCAGCCGCGCCGAGGCCATCGCCTTCGTCGGTGAGTTACGCGCCGGGCTCGCCAACGGTGGTCCCGAGATCAGCGCCGAGGCCGCCGAGCAGCTCATCATGTCCATCATCGACCCGGCGCTCGACTACTCGATGAGCCAGGAGATGATCGGCCGCATCCAGGCGGCCACCGTGCAGAAGATCCTCACCGAGGAGAACCTGTCGGACGACGAGTTGGACGCCCTCCTCGCGGAGGCCGTCAACCTGGCCGCCCGCCCCTGAGCACCGCGGGCACCCGCTGACTGCTGAGGCAGTCCGGGACTGCTCAGCCGGGCAGGAGCGAACGGCGGTGCTGGAGGTGTGCCCGCTCGGCGGGGTCGTGGGTGAGGTCGATCGCGCTCGCGTACGCGGCGACCGCCTCGCCATGGTGTCCGAGCCGTTCGAGCAGGTGGGCGCGGGCAGCCCGGGCCGGCTGGAAGCGTCGGGCCCGGTCGCCCAGCAGCTCGTCGAGCCGGGTCAGCCCGGCCGCCGGGCCCTCGACCTCGGCGGTGGCGACCGCGTAGGCGACCGCACCGCCGAGCGACGGCGCGACCGCATGGAGGGCACGGTGCAGGTCCAGCAGCGCCGGCCAGTCGGTGGTGCCGGTCTCCCGCCGGGCGCAGTGCACGGCCTGGACGGCGGCCTCAAGTTGGAAGCGGCCGACCTGCCCGCGCGCGTGCGCGGCGCGTAGGTGCGCGTACGCCCGGTGGATCAGGTGGTCGTCCCAGCGCGACGGGTCCTGCTCGGCCAGCGGCACGAACCGCCCGTCTGCGTCGAGGCGGGCGGGTAACCGCGCGGACGAGAGCTGGACGAGGGCGGCGAGCCCGTGCGCCTCCGGGTCGTCGGGCACCAGCGTCGTCAGCACCTCGGCCAGGTGCAGGGCCTCGGTGGGGACCTGCCGGGCTTCCGGGCCGGTCGTCGTCCAGTCGATGACGTACGCCCCGTAGACCGCCTCCAGCACCGCCGCCATCCGATCCGGCAGATCGCCGCGGTCGGGGATGCGGAACGGGATCCGGGCGGCCTTGATGCGCCGCTTCGCCCGGACCAAGCGGGTCGCCATCGTCGACGCCGGCACCGAGAAGGCCCGGCCGACCTGGGCGGCCGTGAAACCGAGCACCGTGTTGAGCATGAGCGGGGTGTGCACGGCCCGCTCGATCGCCGGGTGCGCGCACACCAGCATCAGCTCCAGCCGCCGGTCCGGAACGGCGTCGAGGTCGAGGGCATCGAGGTGTACGGGGGCGTCCCGCTCCACGTCGAGCGGGACGGTGCGCTGCCAGTGCGCCGACTTCCACAGGTCCCGCAGCCGGTTACGCGCAACCGTCAACAGCCACCCGTCGGGACTCTCCGGTACGCCCCGGTCGGGCCAGGTCCGCAGGGCCCGCTCGAAGGCGTCGGCCAGGGCGTCCTCGGCTGCGGCGAGGTCACTTGTCGACGCGGCCAACAGGGCGAGCAGCCGCCCGTAACTGTCGCGGGCCACGACAGTCGCGGCTGCCCACCCTCCGTCGCCGACGGTCAGCTCGTCCATACCCCGTCGACGATCGCCGTCGCGCTCGGGCGTACCTCCACCACACCCCACTGCGCGGCCGGGCACTTCTCCGCCCAGCCGATCGCGGCGTCGAGGTCCGGTACGTCGAGGAGAAACACCCCGGCCAGCGCCTCCCTGGTCTCCGCGAACGGGCCGTCCTGCACGCGTAGGTCACCGTCCCGACGGGTGACGGTCGTCGTCGCCGCGGTCGGCTGCAACACGTCGGCCGCCAGCAGCACCCCGGCCGACACCAACGCCCGACCGTACGCGTCGAAGGCCGCCCTCGCCTCGGCGACGATCTCGTCGGACAGCTCACCCTCGCCCGGCTCGCGGTAGTGAATCAGCAGCGCATAACGCATGGTGGTCTCCTTCGCTCCCAGTGTGGGCCATGGGGCCCGCACCGAGATGACGAACGACGGCTGCCCGAATCGCCACCGAGCGCAGCCGCGTCGACCGCCGCGCCGGTTCGTGCGCGGCGGGGAGGCTACCCGGCGGGACGGATTCGGAAGGTGGCCGTCGAGGGTCCGGCACCGCCACCGACCGGCGAGATCCGCATCTGCTGGTGGCGGGCGTGGCTCAGGTACCGATCCGGAAAGTTGTGCGACCGCAGTGACGTGTGCCGGCCGCCGATGCCGGTGACCGGGCAGAACGTGGCGTCGGCGCGGAACAGGGCGCTGCCGTCGGCGCGGTGCAGGAACACCCGGAAGTCGGAGTGCCGCAGGTAGTGGCCGGGGAAGTTGACCGACTCGAAGGAGACGCAACTGTCGCTGGCGAGACCGGACCGGACGATGAACGCGGCGTCGGCTCTCGTGCCGGCGCTGCTGGCGGCATTCACCGGATCGACTCGGGCCTGGAAGTTGGCATGCCGTACCCGGTGTCCGGGCGAGCCGGCAGGTTCGAGACCGATCCGGGCACCGGGGACCAGCGCCGGCCCGGCCGGTTTGGCAGGTGTTTCGGGGATGCTCGGGGCCGGTGGTGGGTTCTTGGCGGCCGGGCTGGCCGGTGGGCTGCCGGGGCCGGTCGAGCCGGCGTCGTCCGCGTCGCTGCCGTCGGTACGCGGGTTGAGGCCGGGCCGGACGACAGGGTCGGTGGTCGGGTTCTGCGAGACGCCACCGTCGCCTCGGGAGCCGGTGCCGTCCGTGTCGGGCAGCGAGTCGACGGCAGGGCCATCCGCGGCACCGTCGGGACGGGGCATCCCGGCGACGAACTCGCTGCGGATCGGCTCCTGGGACGTGCCGTCGCGTAGCGCCATCACCCCGATGACGGCGGTGACGACGACGAGGGCGGCACCGCCCAGCACCTGCGCACGCCGTGGGCCGGCCCTCCCGATGGTCGCGCCCTGGTTGCCCGTGGCGGCGGTTGGCGCTGCGTAACGGGCGTGCTCGGGGACGGGTTCTTCGGTTACCGGGTAGGCGTCGATGGTCCGACCGGCGTACCCGCCCGGAGGCGGGACGGTCGACGGCGCGATGCCGGTCAACGGTGGAGAAGATGTGGTCCGCCGGGGTCTGACCAGCTGATGCTGCGTACCGGAGTCCCAATGATCAGAACCCGAACCGGGTCGGCTCGTCCCGGGAAGCCAGCCACCTATCCGCAGGTGTGACCGAGCGTTGCCGTTCTGGGACATGGTGCTCCCCTGCTTGTTCAGCGCACGCGCCTGACCCGGGCATGATCAATGGACCGCAGCGGACACACTCTCACCTTCGCCGGATTGATGCCAGTACCGGTCACCGGCGGGGGCCAACGCGAGGTTCCTGGCGTACGCGATGGCGGCCGGTGTGTCGGGGAAGACCAGTCCGTCGCGGCGCAGCTGGTCGGCCACGCCGAGAGCGTCGAGCACCTGGTCGTGACCGGGCACGATGCCGGAGAGCAGCACGGTGATGCCGCGCCCCTGGAGTCGGCGGATGGCGTCGCCGAGCACGTGGGCGCCGGTGGCGTCGATGGTGGATACCCGGGACATCCGCAGGATGACCACCCGTACGTCCGCGACGTCGGAGAGCCGGAGCAGGAAGGTGTGCGCGGCGGCGAAGAACAGCGGGCCGTCGAGCCGGTAGGCCACGATGTGTTCGGCGAGCAGGGCCCGCTCCTCGGCGGTGTGCTCGCCGGAGTCGAGCGGCACCTGTTCGAGTTTCGCGCTGCGGGCGATGGCGCGCAGTGCCACGACCACCGCGACCCCGACGCCGACGGCCACGGCGGTGACCAGATCCCAGATCACCGTGACGGCGAATGTCAGCACCAGCACGAGCGCGTCGCCCCGGGTGGATCGGGCCAGTGCCCTTAGCGACGCGGCCTCGACCATCCGTACGGTGGTGGCCAGCAGCACGCCGGCCAGGGCGGCGAGCGGGATGCGGCCCACCAGTGGGGCGGCGGCCAGCACGATCACGGCCAGCGCCACCGCGTGGGTCAGCGCCGCCAGTTTGGAGGCCGCTCCGGCCCGGACGTTGACGGCGGTACGTGCGATGGCCGCGGTGGCCGGGATGCCTCCGAACAGCGGAGAGGCCAGGTTGGCCAGGCCCTGGCCGAAGAGTTCGCGGTCCGGATCGTGTCGCTGGCCGACGGTCATCCCGTCGGCGACGGTTGCCGAGAGCAGACTTTCCAACGCGGCCAGCGCCGCTACCGCGAGTGCGGCGGGCAGCAGCACACCCACCGCCGAAAGGTCGAGGAAGTCCAGCGACGGAGCGGGCAGCCCCTGCGGCAGCGCGCCGATCCGGACCAGGTCGACCGGCACGAGTTCGGCGAGCAGCGTGGCGGCGGCCACGGCCAGCAGCGAGAAGGGCAGCCCGGGACGCCACCTGGCACCGAGCAGCATCACCGCCGCGACACCGAGGGCCACCGCGACGGCGGCCGGCCGGGGGTGTACGACGAAACGGGTGACCGCGTCGGCCGCCACCGCCCACACCTTCTCGCCTTGCGCGCCAGTGACGCCGAGCGCGGCTGGCACCTGTTGCAGGGCGATGACCACGGCGATGCCGGCGGTGAAGCCCTCGATCACCGGCACCGGCAGGTAGCGGACGTAGCGGCCGAGGCGGGCGAGGGCCAGGGCGATCAGGATCAACCCGGCCAGCGCGCCGACCATCAGCACCCCGGTCGCCCCGAACTGCGCCACGACCGGCACCAGCACCACGGTCATCGCGCCGGTCGGGCCGGACACCTGAAGGTTCGAGCCGCCGAAGACGGCCGCCACCGCACCGGCGACCACGGCGGTGATCAGCCCGGCCTCCGCGCCGAGCCCGGAGGTGACCCCGAAGGCGAGCGCCAACGGCAACGCGACCACGGCGACGGTGAGCCCGGCGACCAGGTCACGGCGGGGTGAGCGGCGTACCGCCTGCCAGTCGGCGCGGCCCGGCAGCAGGTCGCGGACCCGGCGCCAGGCGGCGGACAGGGCGGGTCCGGCCGAGCGGGCCGGACCGGTGTCGGTGGCCGTCACCGGTCCGGTCCGCCGGCACGCAACTCGTCGAGCAGCCCGTCCCGGTCGGTGAGCACCGCGCCGAGGATCCGCCGCCCGGCGGCCAGCAGGTCGGCCACGTCGGGCGTGCTCAGCGCGTACATCACCAGGGGGCCGTCCCGATGCGACGTGACCATGCCGGCCCGGCGCAGCACGGCGAGCTGCTGGGAGAGGTTCGACGCCTCGACGTCGATGGCGGCCAGCAGGTCCCGCACCGGCCTGGGGCCGTCCTGGAGCAGTTCCAGCACCCGGATCCGGACAGGGTGCCCGAGGGTGCGGAACAGCTCCGCCTTCGCCTGGTACAGCGGCACCGACACGCCACGCTCCCCCTTCGGATGCTGCCACCCCGGCAGACACCCTGAAGACTTTAGCACTTGCGAAATTCTTCAACTCGACAGGTCGGGAACACCCGGTGCGGCGAACCCCGGTCGGAGCCGCCGCACCTCACTGCCTACTCCGGGTCGCCGGTCGGCTCCTGCGCCGGCCCCCGCCACGCAGACACCGTGACAGCCGAGAGCCACATTGCCAGAAATCCACCGAGGGCCAGCAGGACGAGGACGACCACCACCGCCCACATCCCGACCATGTCGTCAAGGAAATCGGGTCCCTCCGCCCGATCGGTGAAGAGCGTCGCGACCAGCACGAACAACCACGAGAGCAGATAGGCGACCGTCACGACCAGGGCGATCAGAGCGACGACCGCCCCCGTGGCGATCGGCAGCGCGGCCGGCGGGACGGCCAGCCAGGAGAGATGACGGTCCTGCCGGGCGACGGCCAACACGTAGGCGGCCACCAGCAAAAGAACGCAGGTCATCGTGTACGAGCCGGTGAAGCGGTCCCAACGCAGGGGGTCGGCCGGGTCGGCTGCGCCCACGGCCGCCGACACGGCACACACGAACGCGAAGGTGGCGAACACCCATACTGCCTGAACGGCCAGACCGAACAGGGTCGTCGCGAAGGCCGCCACGATCCGGTGCCGAGGGTGCCGGCTCAGGTGTTGGAGGCTGATCCGGACCGCGGCCCGGATCGTCTCGCCCGCCTGCCGGGCACCGCGGTAGATGTCAAGACCGAATCTCAGCCAGAGCCCGACGAGAATCAACAGACCGACGAACCAGGCGATCACACTGCCGGGGCCGAAGACGGCGTCAACCACCGCTTGGAGCAGGTCCGACGGAGCCGGCGGCTCGGCCACGGCAAGCTCCGGAACGTCTGTCGGAGCCTTGGTCAACGCATCCGCCAGGGCCATGGCCGCTGCTCCTCTCGTTTCGCCAAGGACGCCGCCCTGAGCGCCGCGACCAGGGTGAGAGCCGCCGTGAGCCGGGCGAGCGGTTCAGGGGATCGGTCTCACCTGGGTGGCGCCTCGCCAGCAGCCGGTGCGCGCCAGGGGCGAGGCCCAGCCCTGGCCGGAAAGCTGCACCTGGGCCCAGACACAGGTCCGTGTGCTGGTCAGCAGGTTGCCGAAGGTGGAAATGCCGGCGTAGTCCATCGCGAAGTCGGCCTGCCGGCCGGCATCGTCGCCATCGAACACGGTGAGCTGGATCCGGGCGGGCCGGGGCACCTCCACCACTGCCGGCACCGGCACGAATCGCGGCCAACTCGCCCCGCACGCGGGCGAGTAGCGCAACTCGACAGTGCCGATCACCCGTTCGTCGAGCAGCACGGCGGCGCTTTCGAGTGTGGTCACGTCGGCGTCTGCGGCGCAGCCGGCGTCCTTCGGGTCGGCACCGTCGCGGACGCCCACCGTCACGGTCGTCGGCTCGGCCGCAGGCGGCGTGTTGCTGCCCGCCTCCGGCTTGCCGAACCCTCCGGCGAGCCAGGGCACCGCGACGAGCCCGGCCAGCACCAGCGCCCCGGCGAGAACGGCCCGGGCGGTGCGCCCGACCGAGTGGGATGAAGCGGTGTCACCGGCCGGGGTGGCCGGGTCATGCGGTTTTTGGCCGTCCTCCCTCGACGCGGCGGGCGGCGTGGCGACCGGCGAGTTGGTGGTCGGCGGCACACCGGCCGGACCCGCAGCCGCAGGCGACGCAGCGCCGGAATCCACGGTCGCGGATGGCACGGCGACCGGCCCCCCAACCGCAGGTGGCGCGGTGGCGGAGTCCCCAACCGCAGGTGGCGCGGTGGCAGGTCGCGTCTCGCTGCCACCGTCGTGGTCGCCGGTCGGGCCGGCGTGGCCCTGTTCTGCCGTCACGTGCCCGGCGACGACGCGCCACCGCTCGGTCCATTCCGCCTCGTCGCCGCCGAGCGCTCGCACGTACGCCAGGGTCGTGTCCAGCGTCGGCAGCCGCCGGCCACCGGCCGCCTCGGACAGCGAGCTCGCGGACCGGTGGGCCCGCCGGGCGAGGGCCTGATAGGTGGGGCGTCCTGCCTTGTCACGCAGGATCCTCAGGTCGGCGGCGAACGCCTGAAGCGGGTCGGCGGTGGGGTCCAGGGGGCGTTCCGCCCGGGCCATGGGCCGCTCCTCGAATTGATTGACCACAACCGGGATTCATTGTCCGACGCGACACAGCGTAGAGATCAGCGTCGACGGACGGTAGAGATGAGAAGCCGAATCCTAGGGCTGACACAGCCCACCAGAGGTCAGGAGAGACAATGATCCGGAACGCCCGCCGGTTGGCCGCCGCTGCCGCAGGCGCCCTCATCGCCGCCAGCCTCCTGGTCGCGACGCCCGCCAGCGCCGCCACCTGTAGCGGTCACGGCTGCGACGGCACCGACCCGATCGACACCGGCTGCTCCGCGAACGCCCGTAACGCCACGCCCTACCCGAAGTACATCATGCAGGGCTCGACCACCCTCGCCGTCGTGGAGCTGCGCTGGAGTGAAGCCTGCAAGACCAACTGGGGTCGGATCTCCAACCGGGTCAGCCCGCACAACACCGTTCAGGTGCATGTCTACCGGTCCAGCCCGTACGCCACCACCGAGTGGTACGGCGGCACCGGCACCCAGTACTACGGCGACCAGCTCTACGGGCACAACATGACGGTCTGCGCGGTCGGCAAGGTGACCACCTCCTCCGGCACGACGTACACAAGCGACCCGCTCTGCGCCTGACGGTCTCCCCGGGGCCGGCCCTGCGGTGCGAGCAGGGCCGGCAGACAGGGCTACCGGGCCGGCGCGTCATGGGACCACGCGCCGGCCCGGTGACCATCCACCACGGCGGCGGTGAGGCCGGGAAGCGGCCCCTCCGCCCGAGGCGTCATGAAGGCGGCCGTACCGGCAGGTCGTTGACGCAGCGCAGCACCGGGCGGGTGATCAGGGCGGTGGGGTCGAGGGGTGCCGCCGACCGCACCGTGAAGGTCGCCGCCTCGCCCGGGAGCAGGGTGACGAGCGCCATGTCGACCTCAGCGGACGGGTCGAGGCGATCCGGAAACAGGGTCACGTCGCGCAGGATCGTGCGGGCGGTGACGCGTACCTGTTGGCCGCCGTCGGCCGGCTGCACCGTCGCGTCGAAGGCCGCCGCCGGCCATCGCAGGTCGCGGTCCTCGGCAAAGAACCACCAGGCACGCTCGGCCGGGTCGTCGGTCTCGGCGACCAGCAGTTCGTCCCGGGCGTCGTCGGGCCGGGCCAGCTCCGCCGCCAGTGCCAGGGTCACCGTCTCGTACGCGGGCACTTCCAGCTCCAGGGTGGACTTCGCTTTCGGTTCCCCGGCCAGGGTGCGCCGGGTGACCGTGATCGACGCCCGCCACGGCTGCCCGCCGTCGTTCACCGCGACCAGAGCCAGCCCACCGTCGCGGGGCTGCACGGTGAGCAGCCGATCGGCGTAGGAGCGGCGCAGCGCGTACCAGAGTGGTTTGCGGCGGCCGTCGCCGTCGATGGCAGCCCACGAGGTGACCGGCCAGCAGTCGTTGAGCTGCCAGACGATGGCGCCCATGCACCGGCCCCGGTGGGAGCGGAAGTGTTCCACCCCGAGGGCGATGGCCCGGGCCTGGTTGAGCTGGGTCAGCCAGTGCCAGTCGTCGAAGTCGTGCGGCTCGGGCAGGTGCACGTCCAGCCCTCGGCGCAGCTTACGGTCCCCGTCGGCGGCCTTCTGGTGGTGCGCCATGCCGGGTGAGTCGTGGGCGAGGGGCTCGTCGGAGAGGGCCCGGCGCAGCGTCGCGTACGCGGGCGGCCCCTGGTAGCCGAACTCGGCCACGAACCGGGGCAGGTACTCCCGGTACTTGACGTAGTCGTCGGTGTTCCACACGTCCCAGATGTGCGTGGTGCCGTACGCCGGATCGTTGGGGTGGATCTCCTCGCTGCCCGACCAGGGGCTGCCCGGCCAGTACGGGCGGGTCGGGTCCAGCGTGGCGACGATGCGCGGCAGCAGGTCGAGGTAGTAGCCCCGCCCCCAGCTGCGCCCGGCCAGCGGGGCCTGCCAGTCCCAGTCGTGCCAGCCCCAGATGTTCTCGTTGTTGCCGGTCCAGAGCACCAGCGAGGGGTGCGGCGCGAGACGGATCACCTGTTCGGTGGCCTCGGCGGCCACCTCGGTGGCGAACGGCTCCTCCTCCGGGTACGCGGCGCAGGCGAAGAGGAAGTCCTGCTGCACCAGCAGTCCGCGTTCGTCGGCCAGGTCGTAGAAGTCCGCCGACTCGTACCGGCCGCCGCCCCAGACCCGCAGCAGGTTGATGTTCGCCGTCTCGGCCTGGTCGAAGCGGTGGGCCAGGCGCGCGCGGGTGATCCGGTTGGGGAAGATGTCGTCGGGGATCCAGTTGACGCCCCGGACGAAGATCGGCATCTCGTTGACGTACAGCGTGAACGGCGCACCGTGCTCGTCGGGGGTGGTGTCCAGGCGTACCGACCGGAAGCCGATCCGGCGGTGCCATTCGTCGAGCCGGCCGCCGTCGGCATCGTGCAGGGTGACCGTCAGTTCGTGGCGGTGCGGCACGCCGTAGCCCCGGGGCCACCAGAGTTCCGGCCGGTGCACGGTGAGGGCCAGCACTGCGGAACGTTGCCCCGCCGGGATGGTCACCTCGGCGCGCTGGCCCGCCACCTGCGCCCGGACGGTGAGCGGCCGGTCGGCGGCCCGTTCCACCTCGACGTGCACCGCCACCCGGCCGGTGTCGCCGTCGACCGTGACAAGTGGGCGTACCGTCGCCAGTCGGGCGACCGACCAGCCGTGCAGGGCGATCTCCTGCCAGATGCCGGCGGTGACAAGCGTCGGCCCCCAGTCCCAGCCGAAGTTGCAGGCCATCTTGCGGATGAACTGGAACGGCTCCGGGTACGCGTTGGGGCGATCGCCGAGCCGGTCGCGCTGCGCCTCGGCGTACCGGTAGGCGGAGTCGAAGCGTACGACCAGGTGGTTGCCCTCGGCGCGGAGCAGCGACGCGACGTCGAAGCGGTGGCCTCGGTGCATGTTCTCGGTGTGGCCGACCTCGACGCCGTTGAGCGTGATCGTGGCGACCGTGTCCAGGCCGGCGCAGACCAGGTCGAGGCGGGCGTGGTCGCCGGCTGGCCGGGCGAAGGTGGTCTCGTACGCCCAGTCGGTGCGGCCGATCCAGGCCAGCGCGGTCTCGTTGTCGTCGAGGTACGGATCGGGGATCAACCCGGCCGCCAGCAGATCGGTGTGCACACAACCCGGCAGGGTGGCCGGCACCGTCGCCCCGTCCACCTCGGGTGGCACCTGCTGGCCGGGTACCGTCCGCATGGTCCACCCGTCGTGCAGCGTCTGCCGGATCGGACCGGTCCCCCGCGCGTCGCTCAAGACTTCACCGCGCCTTCCATGATTCCCCGGACGATCTGCCGACCGCCGATGACTAGCATGATCAACAATGGGATGGTGGCCACGAACGCGCCGGCCAGCACCCGGCGGTAGATGACGTAGTTGCCGCTGGCCAGGTCGGAGATGGCCACCATCGAGGTGGGATAGTCGGTGCCGTTGAGGGTGATCAGTGGCCACTGGAAGTCGTTCCAGGTGGCCACGAAGGTGAGCAGGCCGAGCACCGCAAGCGCCGGCCGCAC
The DNA here is from genome assembly GCF_016863575.1 of Micromonospora sediminimaris. Classification (NCBI taxonomy): domain Bacteria; kingdom Bacillati; phylum Actinomycetota; class Actinomycetes; order Micromonosporales; family Micromonosporaceae; genus Micromonospora; species Micromonospora sediminimaris. The sequence continues at coordinate 24,745 of NZ_BOPD01000035.1, read as the reverse complement.
CGCCGGCAACACGATGTTCCAGTAGACCCGCATGGTGGTGGCGCCGTCCACCCGGGCCGACTCGACCAGTTCGTCCGGCACCGTGTTGACGATGAACTGCCGCATGTAGAACACCCCGAAGGCGGTGACCAGACCGGGCACTATCACCGCCAGCAGGGTGCCGTTCCAGCCCAGCTTGCCCATCACGATGTAGAGCGCGACCACGCCGAGTTGGTTGGGCACGGTCAGGGTGAGGATCACGAACAGCATCAGCGGCCTGCTGCCCCGGAACCGCAGCTTGGCGAAGGCGAAGCCGGCCAACGAGCAGAAGAACAGCACCGACGCGGTGACCACGGTCGAGACGATCACGCTGTTCACCAGGGAGGCGGCGAAGTAGACATCCTGGAGGGAGAAGACCTCGTCCAGGTTGACCAGGAACTGGTCGCCCGGGACCACCACCGGCGGCAGTTGGGAGGTCGCCTCGTCGGTGCTGGTGGAGATGACGAACATCCAGTACAGCGGGAACGCCGCGAACAGCGTGCTCAGGGCCAGGAGCAGGTAGGTCCAGAAGCCGGCCGGAGTGTCCTGCGGTGCCCGGCCCAGCAGCGCGGCCCGCTTTCGTCCGCCGCGCGTCGCCGACGGTGTCGGCCGGGGTCGCTCCAGGAGGCTCACCGCGGCACCTCGCTTCGCTCGCTCATCGCGCTGAGCCGATCGATTCGCTCGCTCATTTGCGTCCCCCCGAGATGCGGTTGGTCAGCAGGGTGTTCAGGGCCGCGACCACGAGGATGATCAAGAACAGTGCCCAGGACATCGCGGCGGCGTACCCGAGATTGAGGTCCTTCCAGCCGACCTTGTAGATCAGCTGCGCCACGGTCTGCCACTCGCCGCCGGCACCGCCGGTGGCGGCCTGCGCGTTGAGGTCGAACAGCATCGGCTCGGTGAACAGTTGCAGCCCACCGATGGTGGACAGCACCACGGTGAAGATGACCACCGGCCGGATCATCGGCACGGTGATCCGCCAGAGCTGCCGCCACGGGCCGGCGCCGTCGAGCGCCGACGCCTCGTACACGTCGCGTGGGATGGACTGCATCGCCGCCAGGTAGAGCAGGGCGTTGTAGCCGATCCACTTCCAGTTGACCATCGTGGCGATGGCGATCCAGGAGTGCAGTTTGTCGGCCCGCCAGTCGATCGGGTTCTCGGTGCCGATCCCGATCAGGCCCAGTGCCCAGTTCGCCATTCCGAGGTCGCGGGAGAAGAAGACGTTGAAGACAAGCGTCGAGGCGGTGATCGGGGTGATGTAGGGCAGCAGCGCGCCGACCCGCCACCAGGTCTGGGCCCGGAGCCGGCGGTTGAGCAGCGACGCGATGATCAGCGCGAGCAGCAGTTGCGGCACTGTGGAGAGCAGAAAGATCCCGAAGGTGTTGTAGAGGGCGTTGCCGAAATCGCCGTCGGTGAACAGCCGGCTGAAGTTCGCGAAGCCGGCCCAGCCGGTCAGCTCCGGGTCGTCCAGCCGCCAGTGGCGTAACGCCACCACACCGTTGAAGACCATCGGGAAGAGCCCGAAGACGAAGAAGAGCAGGAAGAACGGCGCGATCATCAGGTACGGCACGTACCGCATGTCGAAGCGGTGCAGCCGGTCACGCCAGGTCATCGACCGGCCGGGGGACGGCCGGGGGCGGCGAGTGGCCGGTTCGGGGGCGGCGCGCGTGGTGGGCATGGGCGCTCCAGGGGCGACGGGGGGACTTCAGACCGGAAGCGAGGTGGGCGCGGGCGCCCACGCGCCCGCGCCAGTCTCGATGGCGTTACCTGCTGGCCTTCTCGGCTTCCTTGATCGCCTCGGCCCAGGCGGCGTCCGACGTGAGCGTGCCGTTCTGCACCCGGTTGATGACGTTCTCCACGGCGACCCGGGTGGGGCCGTTCTTCTTGCCCAGGTACTGCGGGGTCAGGCCCTCCGCCATCTTCGGGAAGATCTGGCCGACCGGCGCGGAGTTGAAGAACTCGTTCTTGAAATCGGCGATCGCGGGGTCGGCGTAGAGCGCCGGCTGCGAGGGCAGGTTCCCGACCGTCTTGAAGACCTCGATCTGCTGCGCCGGCTGGATCAGCCACTCCAGGAACTTGTACGCCTCGTCGACGTTCCTGCCCTGCTTGGGAATGGTGAGGAAGGAACCGCCCCAGTTGCCGCCACCACCAGGCACCGCGGCGATGTCCCATTTGCCCTTGGTGCCGGGGGCGGTGTTCTGGATGTGCCCGAGCATCCACGCTGGGCAGGCCAGCACCGCGAACGACCCGCTGGTGAAGCCCTTGTCCCAGTCGGCCTGGAAGCTTGTGAGGTTGGCCGACAGGCCGGCGTCGGCGGCCCGGACCGCGTAGTCGAACGCGACCTTGGGACCGCCCTCCATCCGCAGTTGCTCGTTCTCGTCGTAGAAACCGACAGGCTGCTGACCGAGGATCGGGTTGAACAGGTTCGTCGCGTTGTCGACGAACTTCTTTTTGGTCTTGGCGGTGTACTGCTGGCCGATGGTGAGGAACGCGTCCCAGGTGGGCCAGAGCGCGGAGACCTGGTCCCGCTCGGTGGGCAGCCCAGCGGCCTCGAACAGGTCGGTGCGGTAGCACATGGCAAGGCCGCCGACGTCGGTGCCGAGGCCGATCTGGGTACGGCCGTCGGCCGACAGGGACTGCTTCCACTTCCACGGCAGGTAGCTGGTCTCGTACTTGCCGGCACCGGAGTCGAGCAGGTTGACGAACTTGTCGGCCTGGCTGCGGAACTGGACCATGAAGCCCTCGTCGATGGCCGCGATGTCGGGTGCGCCCGAGCCCGCGATCAACTTCTTCTGCAGGTCCTCGTGCTGGGCGTTGTACTCGCCGGAGTTGAGGGCGATCTTGACGTTCTGGTTCTCCGCCTCGTACTTCGCCTTCAGGTCCTGGAGCCCGAAGTCGCCCCAGAAATTGATCGTCAGCGTCACCACGCCGCCGCTGTCGCCACCGCCCTGGGTGCTGCGTCCGCTGCACGCGACGACCAGGGAGCCGACCGTCAGACCTACGGCTGCGACCCGCAGCCACCGAGGCGTAGACCGTCTCATGACCCATCCTCCGAGACCATTGGACACGTTCCAGAGATCGAGGAACGTTGACTGAACCGGATAAGTGACGTCACCGTACGGGGGTGGTCTCGGCGTGTCAACGACGGGTTAACACCGAGCCCAACCCGAAACCTCGTGCCCGTTCGGTTGTGCAGGATCGCCTTCTGGCAGGCGGTTTCACGCATCCGGGCAACGGATTCCCGAACGCGACGAGGGGGAACCGGCCAGCCGATCCCGTAGACTGAACCGCACAAGTTCGCCTGCCTGCCGGTGTCGAGCCGCCCCGTACCGCCCCAGAGGCAGGCAGCCGGGTAGCGTGTCCCACGCCGCCCGCGCCATCGACACGGCCGGCAGGACGAACTGGTTCAGGAGGACGTACGCCGGTGAAGCGGCCCACGATCGCGGACGTCGCCCGCCGGGCGGGAGTCTCCAAGGGCGCGGTCTCGTACGCGCTGAACGGCCAGCCGGGTGTCTCCGAGGCGACCCGGCAGCGCATTCTCGCCATCGCCGCCGAGATCGGGTTCAGCCCGAGCAGCGCCGCCCGCGCGCTGTCCGGCGCGACCGCCCGCGCCATCGGCCTGATCCTCGCCCGACCGGCCCGCACCCTCGGCATCGAGCCCTTCTTCATGGAGCTGATCAGTGGCGTCGAGGCGGAGCTGTCCGCCCGGTCGTACGCGCTGACGCTCCAGGTGGTGGCCGACCAGAGCGCCGAGATCGCGGTCTACCGGCGCTGGTGGGGTGAGCGGCGGGTCGACGGCGTACTCGTCTGCGACCTGCGAACCGACGACGGCCGGGTGCCGGTGCTTGAGGAACTGGGCCTGCCGGCCGTGGTGATCGGCGGGCCGACGGGCACCGGCGGGCTCCCGAGTGTCTGGTCGAACGACGCGGCGGCGCTTGTGGAGACCGTGGAGTACCTCTACGCGCTCGGCCACCGGCGGATCGCCCGGGTCGGCGGTCTACCCGAGCTGCTGCACACCGCGATCCGCACCCAGGCGTTCACCGACGCGTGCCGGCGGCTCGGCCTGGCCGACGCGGTCACCGCCCCCTCCGACTACACCGGCGAGGAGGGCGCACGAGCCACCCGGCGGCTGCTCAGTTCCCGGGTCCGCCCGACCGCGGTGATCTACGACAACGACGTGATGGCGATCGCCGGGCTGTCGGTCGCCCAGGAGATGGGGCTCGCAGTCCCCGCCGACCTGTCCATCGTGGCCTGGGACGACTCCCCGCTGTGCCGGCTGGTGCATCCGCCGCTCACCGCGCTGGGCCGGGACATCCCGGCGTACGGGGCGCATGCCGCGCGCCAGCTGCTACAGCTGATCGAGGGCGCCCCGACGGTCGGGCTGGAGGACGAGGCCCCACACCTGACCCCACGCGGCAGCACCGGTCCCGCCCCCACGAGCAAGTGAAACGGTTAAGCGGCTGCTCTCAGCGCGACGTCGACGGAAACTCCTCGAAGTACGCCTCGACCCGCTCGGCGGTCGCCGGCCGGGCCAGCTCGAAGCCCTGGCCGTACCGGCATCCGGCCCGGTGCGCCCCCTCGACCTGGTGAGCCGATTCCAGCTCTTCGGCCACCACCTCAAGGCCCAACCGTTCGGCCACGGTGACCACCACGTCCAGCAGGGGCCGGTGCGGGTCGCCGCCTGCCGTGGCCACCTCCGGCCCGACCTTGAGCAGGTCGATCGGTAGTCGCCGGAGCTGAGCGAGGGAGGCGTGCTCGGCCCGGAAGTCGTCAAGCGCGGTGCGGATGCCCATCGAGCGCAGTCCGGCCAGCCGGGCGACCACAGTCGGCAGCTCGGCGGCGACCTTCGGCTCGGCGACCTCGATCACCAGCTGGTCCGGCCGCACCCCGTACGCCTCCAACACCGCTGCCGTCCGGGGCACGAAGTCCGGCGAGGTGAGCTCCCGGGTGGTCACGTTCACCGCCATCCACAGCCGTCGACCACCAAGCGTCCAGTCGGCCAGCTGTCGACAGGCCCGGTCCAGCACCCAGACCCCCAGCTCACCCATGATGTCGAGATCCTCGGCCACCGGAAGCAGCTCCACCGGAAACACGGTGCCCAGCACCGGGTTGCGCCACCGCAGCAGCGCCTCCGTGCCGACCGGCGCCCGATCGGCCAGGCCGAGGACGGGCTGGTAGACCAGGTCCAACTCGCCCCGGGCCACCGCGCCGGGCAGTTCCCGCTCCAGGTCCAGCCGGCGGACCAGTTGCTCCTCCAGGTAGGCGTCGTACCACTCGACCCGGTCCCGGCCGAGCTGGGCCGCGCGTCGACGGGCCAGGTCCGCCTGGCGGAACAGATCCTCCGGCCGACCCCGGCCCAGCTCGGCCAGTCCGACGCTGGGTCGCGACCGCAGCACCGCCCCGGAAACCTCGTAGGGTCGGCTCAGCGCGCTGAGCAGCCGGGTACCCAGCGCGTACGCCAGCACCGGCCCGGACCCGCTGACCACCGCGAGTCCACTGCCGGCCAGGTCGAACACCTCGTCCTCGTCGGCCGCCACGGCTCGGGCCCGACGGACGGCCTCGGCCGCCACGTCGTCGCGCACCAGCCGGCCGGGCAGCTCGGTGAGGTGCAGATCGATCACGAGCAGAGCGCCGGAGACCGGCTCGGGACGGGCCGCCAGCGCCCCCAGCAGGGCGACGCGACCGGTCGAGCCGCTCGACTCGGCGGGGGCCGGTGTCGGGGCGGTGGCCGCCGGCGCCTCCGACCCGGTCAGGGTGGCGGCACCGAACAACTCACGCGCCACCAGCGGCGGGATCACGGCGAGCGCGAGCAGCACCGCCGTACGGTCGGGTAGCAGGCCGACCTGCAACTGGTGGACGACGGCGAGCACCACCGCGACCGGTGGCAGCACCGCCCGTGGCCAGACCAGCGCGGTCTGCCGGGTGGGCGCGGCCTGCGCCACCTGCCGAACCCCGGCGGCGACCAGCAGCACGCCGACCACCAGGGGCGGCACGGCCAGCAGCGCCGCGCGCCCGGCGGCGGGACCGGCCGGCAGCGCGGCCAGCAGCACCAGGGCGAGAAGGGTCAACCCGGCGCCTGCGCGGCAGCGGGCGGAGCCGCCGTCGCGACCGGGCCCGGTCAGCATGGCCAACGCGTCGACGGCGAGCAGTCCCAGGACCACCGCGACCGCCAGCCGCAGCGGGGCCGGCACACCGGCGTACGGCAGCAGCAGCCAGGCGGTGAGGATCAGGCAGACACCGGGCGCGGCCTGGTCGAGTAGGCGGTGCAGGCGTCCCCGGATCGACGGCCGCGACCGATACAGGCTGAACAGGCCGCCGCCGAGCAGCGCGGTGGTGCCGGCGAGCCCGGCCGCAGCGGCCGCCGAACGGTATCCGGCGGAGGCCAGCGGTAGCACCGCCGCGGTCAGGCCAGCGGTCACCACCGCGGCATGCAGCAGGGCGGCGGCCCGACGCGGACGCGCCGCCCGACGGCGGGCCATCCGTCCGGCAGGTGGGCTGCCGTCGGGCAAGTCGGGGCCGAGGGTCAGCCGGGACAGCCGCACCCCGGCCAGTGTGGACGCGGCCGCACCGGCGAGTGCCACCACGGCGAGGGCGGGAACCGGACCGGCGGTGCCGAGGGCGATCAGCACGGCGGCGACCGCGAGCACGCAGATCTCGGGCAGGAGCGGACGGTGTGCGCTGGCCCGCAACGGGGCGGCACGGAACACAGACGCGACGGGCACGACGGTCGCCTTCGTGAGGGGGCACGGGGGCGGTGCGCGGACGACAGACATGGTCCACCGCCCACCATCGGTGAACGAGTCACTCGGCGGGAAGTGACGGCCAGTCGACAGTGAGTCAGGTCACGACAACCGAGTGTCAAGATGGGCCGTGCCCGGTTCACCCGCCGCTCGGTGCCGCGCGCGACCTCGGCCCACCGCCGGCCGTCCCGGCCCGGGTGGGATCATCTGGTCATGCCTCGCACCGACACCGCACGATTCCGGCACAACCAGGCCATCCTGGTCGGGGCGATCGTCGCCACCATCGGCGCCCTGCCGCTGGCCAGTTCCCGCCCCTATCTGCTGCCGGTGCTGCTGGTGCCGCTGGCGGTGGCCGTCTGGGCCTGGCGGGCCGGCACCGACGCCGACTCCCGTGGACTACGGGTACGGGCGCTCGCCGGAGAGCGCCGGTTCTCCTGGGAGCAGGTGGTCGAGCTGGCGGCCGATCCGCGCGGGCGGGCGGTGGCCCAGCTCGACGACGGCCGGTGGTTCGTGCTCCCGGCCGTGCGTGGGGCAGACCTGCCGAGGCTGGTGGCGGCGGCCGGACGCGACGTCACCGAAGCGGATCAGTAGCCGTCCACCACCACGTTGCGCGGCGGCTCACCGGCCACGAACCGTCGGATCTGCTGACCCACCAGGCGGTACGCCCTGGGCAGCAGCCCCCGCACCGAGCCGGCCACGTGCGGAGTGATCAGCACGTTCGGCAGCTCCCAGAGCGGATGGTCGGCGGGCAGCGGCTCGGGATCGGTGACGTCCAGCGCGGCGGAGATCCGTCCGGTGGCCAGCTCGGCCACCAGGGCGTCGGTCCGGGCCACCGGGCCCCGGGCGGCGTTCACCAGCAGGGCACCGTCCCGCATCGCGGCGAGGAACGTCTCGTCGACCAGCCCCCGGGTCTGCTCGGTCAACGGCACCAGCAGCACCACGACGTCGGCCTGCGGCAGTAGTCGCGGCAGCTCGTCGACACCGTGCACCCCCTGCTCGGGCCGGGCGGTCCGGGCCACCATCACGAACTCCACCTCGAACGGCGTCAGCCGCTGCCGCAACGCGGTACCGATCGACCCCGCCCCGACGATCAACACCCGTTTGCCGGCCAGCTCGTCGGTCGGGGCCACCTCGTCGTACGCCCACCGTCGCCGGGCCTGCGCCCGGGCCATCGTCGGGAAGGCACGCAACTGGGAGAGAATCGCGGCGACCACCCATTCGGCGGTGGACGGATCGTGCACCCCACGGGCGTCGCAGAGCGTGACACCGGCCGGTATCCGACCCACCCAGGCGTCCGCTCCGGCCGAGAGCAGCTGCACCACCGCCAGGTCCGGCAGCTCGTGCAGCACGGCCACGGCGTCCTCGCCCGCCAGGAAGGGCGGTACCCAGAATCGGACGCCGGCCATCGGCGAGGGCAGCTTCGCCGGATCCTCCATCGTCTCGACGGTGACCTCCGGCGGCAACTCGCCGAGCAGGGCGTGGCCGGCCTCGTGCGGGATCCATACCTTCACCCGGCCGACGATAGGCGTCGGCGCAGCCCGACCAGCCGATGGGGGGCAGCACGGCGTCGCCTTCCACGGGCCCGGCCCCGGCGGGCTACTCTGGGGCGGGTGAGCGCTCCCCCGTACCTCCGCGCCCGTCAGATTCGTGCCGCCCTCGTGGCGTCCTGCGCGACGCTGCTGCTCGTTGCCAGCGGTTGCAGCCTCGGTGACCCGGAACCCGACCCGGCCGGCGCGCCACCGAACCTGCCCAGCCCGACGATCACCGCGGACAACGGCGACCAGGAGGTTGTCGCCACCGTGCTCGCCCAAGGGCTGCGGGTGCCGTGGGGGATCGCCTTCCTACCCGACGGCGGCGCCCTGGTCACCGAACGCGACAGTGGCCGCATCGTCCAGGTCGGCCCGGAGTCGACCGCGGACGGCCTGAAGATCACCGAGGTGCAGACCATCGGCGACGTGGTCGCCTCGGGTGAGGGCGGCCTGCTGGGCATCGCGGTCTCCCCGGAGTTCGCCCAGGACCGCACGGTGTTCGTCTACTACACCGCCGAACGGGACAACCGCGTGGCCCGGCTGCGACTCGGTGAGGAGCCGAAGCCGATCCTCACCGGCATCCCCAAGGCGGGCATCCACAACGGGGGCGGCCTGGCGTTCGGTCCCGACGGGCAGCTCTACGCCAGCACCGGCGACGCGGGGGACACCGACCAGTCGCAGGACGTCAAGCAGCTCGGCGGCAAGATCCTGCGGATCACGCCGGATGGGAAGCCGGCTCCCGGAAATCCCTTCCCGGACTCCCCGGTCTGGTCCCTCGGTCACCGCAACGTGCAGGGCATCGCCTGGTCCGGCGACCGGATGTACGCCGTCGAGTTCGGCCAGAACACCTGGGACGAGATCAACCAGATCACCAAGGGCAAGAACTACGGCTGGCCCGAGGTCGAGGGACGCGGCGACGACGAGCGGTACGTCGACCCGATCGTGCAGTGGTCGACCGACGAGGCGTCCTGCTCCGGCCTGGCCACGGTGGAACGGATGCTCGCCACCGCCTGCCTGCGCGGTCAGCGGCTCTGGCTGGTCGAGCTGACCGAGACCGGCACGGTCCTCGGCCAGCCGCAGGCACTGCTGACCGAGCGGTACGGTCGGCTGCGCGGGATCGCCGCCGCGCCGGACGGTTCGCTCTGGGTCGGCACCTCCAACCACGACGGGCGGGGCCGGCCGGCGCCCGAGGACGACCGGCTGCTGCGTCTGGTCTTCGCCGGTGGCGGTGCCGGGCGCAGCTGAGTCGGTCGCCCGACGCGACATTCCAGGTTTGCCAAGATCCTTCGGCGGGCAGGTCAGAATCTCAGCATGGACGGTCAGCAGAACGACGAGCCGCGCCGCGATCGGGACGGGAAGACGCCCCCTGGTCGGCCGCGCCGTTTCCCACTGACGCGACGCTCGGCATCGCATCCCGACGGCGGGTGGCGGCTGGGCCTGCGCCGCTTCGCCGTGGCCGTGGCCATCCTGGTCGTGACGCTTGTCGGTGTGCTCGCCGGTGTGGTGGCGGGCGGGAACGTGGGCACCGACATCGGGCCGTTCCACGCTCGGCTCTCCGTGTCGCCGACGACCGACGGCGGTACCACCGTCAACATCCCGCCGCTGGGCTCGCTGCTGCTGGACAGTCACGGCGGGCCGACCCAGCTGACCGTGGAGCTGGGCGCGTTGGAGCAGAGCCGGGTCGAGGCGCTGATCGACGATCCGGCGAGCCTCAACCGGGCCACCCAGTCGGCGGTCGACGAGGTCCGGGAGGGGGTGATGCGGCTCGGGCTGCGCACTGTCGGTTCCGCCGTACTGGCCACCCTGGTGCTGGCGCTGCTGGTGTTCCGGGACACCCGACGGGCGGCCTGGGCCGGCGGGCTGGCGCTGCTGATCACGGCCGGCAGCCTGGGCACCGCCGCGGCGACCATCCGACCCCAGTCGATCGAGGAGCCCCGGTACGAGGGACTGCTTGTCAACGCCCCGGCGATCGTCGGCGACGTGCGTAAGATCGCCGACGACTACACCCGGTACGCCGAGCAGCTCCAGCGGCTCATCGGCAACGTCACCCAGCTGTACACGACGGTGTCGGCGCTGCCGGTGTACGAGCCGGACCCGGGCACCACCCGGGTGCTGCACATCTCCGACCTGCATCTGAACCCGAGCGCCTGGCAGATCATCCGGACCGTGACCGAGCAGTTCGGCATCGACGTGGTGATCGACACCGGCGACATCACCGACTGGGGCAGCGAGCCGGAGGCGTCGTACGTCGGCTCGATCAGCCTGCTGGAGAAGCCGTACGTCTACATCCGGGGCAACCACGACTCGGGGCGTACGGCGGCGGCGGTGGCCCGCCAACCCAACGCGGTCGTGCTTGACAACACCACGACCACCGTCGCTGGGCTGACCATCGCCGGCATCGGTGACCCCCGCTTCACCCCGGACAAGAGCACCTCGCCGGCCAGCGGTGGGCTGAGCCAACCCACCGCCGACGAGTTGATCACGACGGGCGAGAAGCTCGCCACCACGATTCGCAGCTCTCCCCGACCGGTCGACATCGCGCTGGTGCACGACCCGGCCGCCGCCGGCCCGCTCTCCGGCACCTGCCCGCTGGTGCTCGCCGGGCACACCCACGACCGGCAGATCAACACGCTGCCGGAGGTGCCCGGCCAGCAGCCCACCACGCTGATGGTGCAGGGTTCCACCGGCGGTGCCGGGTTGCGCGGGCTGGAGCAGGAGGAGCCGACCCCGCTGGCGATGACGGTGCTCTACTTCGACCAGGAGAAGCGTCTCCAGGCGTACGACGACATCACCGTGGGCGGCACCGGCCAGGCCCAGGTCAACCTCGAACGCACCGTCATCGCCCCTCCCCCCACCACCCCCCTGGGCGCCACCCCAACCCCAACCCCCACCACCATCTCCCCCACCCCCACCCCCACCCGCTAACCCCCACCCAGCCCCCCGGCCCCGCCCCCATTCACCCCGTTGATCAAGAAGTTTTCGCCTGGGAGAGCGCTCCACCATGACGAAAACTTCTTGATCAACGGAGCAGGGGGGGTGGGGGGTGGGGGGTTAGCGGAGGGAGAGGGCGGCTAGGGCGGCGTTGACGATGCTGCCGGGGAGGAGGTCGTGCAGGTCGTAGAGGTCGTGGACGCTGCCGGACTGGCCGAACTCGTCGACGCCGAGCGGCACCGCGGAGGCACCGACCGCCGAGCCGAGCCAGGCCATGGCGTGCGAGGCGGCGTCGTGCACGGTCACCACCGGCACCCGGTCGGCGAAGGCGGACCGCAGCGCGCCCGGCACGCTCGGCACGGTCGCCGTGCGTACGCCCTGACGCAGGGTGCGCTGCCACGCCCGGTAGAGGCGATCCAGGCTGGTCACGTCCACCACGTGGGCCGCGACCCCCTCGTCGGCCAGTTCCGCCGCCGCGGCCAGCACCTCGGGCAGCACCGCCCCGGAGGCGGCCAGTTGCACAGTCGGCGCGTCTGCCAGGTGCGGGTACGCCTGGTGAGCGTCGACCAACCGGTACGCCCCGGCGAGCACCTGCCGGCGGAGTACCGCGTCACCGAGCCGGGCCCGGGCCGCCTCGAACGGCGCCTGGTCCACCGGCCGGGTGCTGAGCCGGAAGTAGTACGCCCCGTCCTCGGCCGGCACCGCAGTCGTCGTCGGCCGAACCGTACCGGCCATGTGCCCGAACGCGTCGCAGAGCAGCCAGTCGAGGCTTGCCGCGTACGCGGGCTCGACGAATGTCACCCCGGGCAGTTCCAGGCCCACGCTCGCGGTGATGGTCGACTGGTGGGCGCCACCCTCCGGCGCGAGAGTGACCCCGGACGGGGTACCCGCGACGACGAAGCGGGCACCCGAGTAGGTGCCGTAGAGGAAGGCGTCCAGCCCGCGCAGCACGAACGGGTCGTAGACGGTGCCGACCGGCAGCAGCGGCTGCCCGGAGAGGTCCCAGGCCAGGCCGAGCTGGCCGAGCAGCAGGAACAGGTTCATCTCGGAGATGCCCAGCTCGATGTGCTGGCCCTCGGGGCTTTCCGTCCAGCGCAGCATCCGGTCCTCGGACCAGGAACGCTGGGCGGTGGGGGCGAACACGCCGGTCTTGTTGATGAACCCGGCCAGGTTTGTGGAGGTGGCCACGTCCGGCGCGGTGGTGACGAGGTACCGGCCCACCTGTGGATCGCGGGCCAGGTCGACAAGCACCCGGCCGAAGACCTCCTGGGTGGAGATCGGCTTGTTGGCGCGTACGTTCGTGGCTTGGGGCACGGTGACCCCGAGCGCACGCTCGCGGGGCGCGCGGGACAGCGCCTCCCGGCGCTGCCCGGCCCGGATCCCGGCCGGCGACGCCGGGTCGAGCCGGTCCCATTCGGTGTCCCGGGTCAACCCCTGCGCGGCGCGCAACGCGTCGACCTGTTCGCTGGTCAGCAGGGCGGAGTGGTTGCGCGGGTTGCCGGCGATCGGCAACCCCCAACCCTTGACGGTGTACGCGAACACCACGCTCGGGCGGTCGGTCACCGCGTCGCACTGGGCGTACGCGTCGAGCAGCGCCGCCAGGTCGTGCCCGCCCAGGTCGGTGACGAGCGGGCCGAGGTCGGCGTCGGAGACGTCGGCGATCAATGCCGCGATGCCCTCGGGGGCACCGTCCAGGAACTGCTTGCGCAGCGCCGGGCCGGTCAGCCCGAACAGCGACTGGTACTGCTCGTTCGGCATCGCGTCGATCCAGTTGCGCAGCGCCGCCCCGCCCGGCCGGTCGTACGCCTCGGCGAGCCGGCGGCCGTACTTCACCTCGACGACGTGCCAGCCGGCGGCCTCGAACTGGCCGCGCCACTGGTCGATCCGCACTCCGGGGACGACCCGGTCCAGCGACTGCCGGTTGAAGTCGACCACCCACATCACGTTTCCGAGCCCGGTGGTGGCCGGGTCGGCGACGGCCTCCCAGATGTTGCCCTCGTCGAGTTCGGCGTCACCGATCAGGGCGACGAACCGGGAGTGCGGCCGCGCCCCGAAGTGGGCGTCGACGTAGCGCCGGGTCACCGCGGCGAAGAGCGGCGCGGCGGCGCCGAGCCCCACCGAGCCGGTGGAGAAGTCCACCTCGTCCGGGTCCTTGGTCCGCGACGGGTACGACTGGAGCCCGCCCCGCGCCCGCAGCCGGGGCAGGTACGACCGGTCCAGGTTGCCCAGCAGGTACTGGATGGCGTGGAAGACCGGGGAAGCGTGCGGCTTGACCGCGACCCGGTCCTCGGCGTTGAGGTGGGCGAACCACAGCGCGGTCATCGCGGTGACAAGCGAGGCGCTTGACGCCTGGTGCCCACCGACCTTCACCCCGTCACCAGCACCGCGATCATGATTCGCCGCGTCCACGATCCGAGTGGCGAGCCACAACACCCGCCGCTGAATCTCATCAAGCACATCAAGATCACGCTGGTCCACGGTGAACTCCATCCAGACGTCCCCATTGACGTCCTCGCGAGGGGTGGCGCACCTCGTTGATCATGAGGTTGGCGGCAGTTTGAAGATCGACAAATGCCGCCAACCTCATGATCAACTCGGGTTGGTGGGTTGGTGGGTTGGTGGGTTGGTCAGGCTGAGACGCCGAGACGCTCCAGGATCAGGGTGCGGACGGTCTGGGCGTCGGCCTGGCCCCGGGTGGTCTTCATGACCGCGCCGACCAGGGCACCGGCCGCGGCCACCTTGCCGCTGCGGACCTTGTCGGCGATGGCCGGGTTGGCGGCGATCGCCTCGTCCACCGCCGCGGTCAGCGCGCCGGTGTCGGAGACGACCTCCAGCCTGCGGTTGGTCATGATCTCGGTCGGTGAACCCTCACCGGCGACCACGCCCTCCAGCACGGTGCGGGCCAGCTTGTCGTTGAGCTTCCCGGCGTCGACCAGGCCCTGCAACTCGGCGACCTGGGCCGGGGTGGCCCCGATGTCGGCCAGTTCCACACCCGACTCGTTGGCCCGCCGGGACAGCTCGCCCAGCCACCACTTGCGGGCCGCGGCCGGTGTCGCACCGGCTGCCACGGTGGCCTCGATCAACTCGACAGCACCGGCGTTCAGCACCGACTGCATGTCCGCGTCCGACAGGCCCCACGCCTGCTGAAGGCGACGGCGGTGCAGCCGGGGCAACTCCGGCAGGGCGGCCTTCAGCTCGGCCACCCAGGCCGGGTCCGGCGCGAGGGGCACCAGATCCGGCTCGGGGAAGTAGCGGTAGTCGGTGGCGGTCTCCTTGGACCGGCCGGGGGTGGTGTCCCCGGTGTCCTCGTGGAAGTGCCGGGTCTCCTGGGTGATCCGGCCACCGGCGTCGAGTACGGCGGCCTGGCGCAGCATCTCCGAGCGGACCGCCCGCTCGACCGACCGCAGCGAGTTGACGTTCTTGGTCTCGGTACGCGTGCCCCACTCCTGACCGGGCAGGTTAAGTGAGGTGTTCACGTCACACCGCAGCGAGCCTTCCTCCATGCGTACGTCGGAGACGCCCAGGCTGCGGATCACGTCCCGCAGCTCGGTGACGTACGCGCGCGCCACCTCGGGCGCCAGCGCAGCGGTGCCCGGGATCGGCTTGGTGACGATCTCCACGAGCGGAATGCCGGCCCGGTTGTAGTCGACGAGCGACTCGGTCGCGCCGTGGATCCGGCCGGTGGCGCCGCCGACGTGCAGCGTCTTGCCGGTGTCCTCCTCCAGGTGCACCCGCTCGATGCCGATCCGCACCGTCTCGCCGTTGACCTCGACGTCCAGGTAACCGTCGACGCAGAGCGGCTCGTCGTACTGACTGATCTGGAAGTTCTTCGGCATGTCCGGGTAGAAGTAGTTCTTCCGGGCGAACCGGCACCAGGTCGCGATGGAGCAGTTCAGCGCCAGGCCGATCCGGATGGTCGCCTCGATCGCCGCTTTGTTCGCCACCGGCAGCGAGCCGGGCAGCCCCAGGCAGACCGGGCAGACGCGGGTGTTCGGCTCGCCGCCGAAGTCGGTCGGGCAACCGCAGAACATCTTGGTGTTCGTGCCCAGCTCGACGTGGGTCTCCAGGCCGATCACCGGCTCGTAGCGCGCGACGACCTCGTCGTACGCGGGCAGTGTCGTGGTCATCTGTGCTCCTGCCTCACAGTGCCGGTGGGGTGAACGTGCCGACGGCGCTCTCCAACGCGGCGGCGACCCGGTACATCCGGTCGTCGGCAAGCGTCGGGGCCATCACCTGAAGTCCGACCGGCAGCCCGTCGGAAAGCCCGCACGGCACGGAGATGCCCGGCCCGCCGTACAGGTTGCTCGGGATGGTGAACAGGTCGGCCAGGTACATCTGGTACGGGTCGGAGGTACGCGCGCCGAGCGGGAAGGCGACGAACGGGGTGGTCGGCGAGATCAGCGCGTCGACCCGCTCGAACGCCGCGGTGAAGTCGCGGGTGATCAGCGTACGCACCTTCTGCGCCTGCCCGTAGTAGGCGTCGTAGTAGCCCGAGGAGAGCGCGTACGTGCCGAGCATGATGCGCCGCTTGACCTCGGGGCCGAAGCCGGCCTCCCGGGTCAGCGACATGACCTCCTCCAGCGACCGGTTGCCGTCGTCGCCGGTCCGCAACCCGAACCGGACACCGTCGAAGCGGGCCAGGTTCGAGGAGCACTCGCTGGGCGCGATCAGGTAGTACGCCGGGAGCGCGTACCGGAAGTGCGGGCAGGAGATCTCGACGATCTCCGCGCCGAGTTTGGTAAGCGTGTCGACGGCCTCGTTGAAGGCGGCCGTCACGCCCGGCTCCGCGCCCTCGCCGCCGAACTCGGTGACGATGCCCAGCCGTACGCCGCTCAGGTCGCCGGTCGCGCCGAGCTTGGCCGCGGCCACCACGTCCGGCACCGGTGCCGGGATGGAGGTGGAGTCACGCGGGTCGTGCCCGCCGATCGCCGCGTGCAGCAACGCCGCGTCGAGCACGGTACGGGCGCACGGGCCGGGAGTGTCCAGCGAGGAGGAGAAGGCCACCAGCCCGTACCGGGAGGTGCCGCCGTAGGTGGGTTTCGCGCCGACGGTGCCGGTCACCGCGCCGGGCTGACGGATCGAGCCACCGGTGTCCGAACCGATCGCCAGCGGCGCCTCGTACGCGGCGAGCGCCGCCGCGCTCCCCCCGCCGGATCCACCCGGGATGCGGTCGGTGTCCCACGGGTTGCGGCTCGGCCCGTACGCCGAGTATTCCGTCGAGGAGCCCATGGCGAACTCGTCCATGTTGGTCTTGCCGAGCATCACCGTGCCGGCGGCGCGCAGCCGTTCCACGATCGTCGAGTCGTACGGCGGACGCCAGCCCTCAAGGATCTTCGACCCGACGGTGGTCGGCACGCCCTTGGTGGTGAGGACGTCCTTGACCGCGACCGGCACACCGGCCAGCGGCCCCAGTTCCTCACCGGCCGCCCGGCGGGCGTCGATGTCGCGGGCGGCGGCGAGCGCGCCGTCGGTGTCGACGTGCAGGAAGGCGTTGACCCGGCCGTCGACCGCGGCGATCCGGTCCAGGTGGGCCTGGGTGACCTCGACGGCGGAAGCCGCGCCGGTGGCGACGAGCCCCGCGATCTGCGTCGCGGTCATTGCGGTGACGTCGGTCATGAGGCCACATCCTCGTCCAGAATCCGCGGTACGCGGAACCGCTGCTCCTCCGCGTCGGGGGCACCCGACAACGCTTCCTCGGGAGTCAGGCAGGGCGTCACGACGTCCTCGCGGAGCACGTTCGTCAGTGGCACCGAGTGGGAGGTCGGCGGGATGTCCGCGGCGGCGACCTCGCCCACCTGCGCGACCGCTTGGAGGATCACGTCGAGCTGACCGGCGAAGGTGTCCAACTCCTCCTCTGTCACGGCGAGCCGCGACAGTCGCGCCAGGTGCGCGACCTCCTCGCGGGAGATGGCGGCCATCGGTGCCCCCTTCGTGGCTGTGCTGCGTCTGCCTGACCTGCGCCCACCGCTGCCGGGTACGCGACGCGCGGTGACCGCAGCGAGTCTATTGTTTCCCGCTCGGCGGGCCGTTGCCGCCTCCCCGAGCGCCGGCCCGACCGGCTGGTCCCGGCCCGACCGGCGCCGTGGGATCAGCGGGCGTGCCGGCGGGGGATCTCCGCCTCGTCGTGGCCGCCGAGTGGCCGCAGCGGACGGTACCGGGCCAGCCAGGCGACCAGTTCCTCCGCCGGCATCGGCCGGGCGTAGAACCAGCCCTGGGCGGCGTCGCAGCCGGCCGCGTGCAGCATCCGCCAGGTCCGCTCGTCCTCCACGCCCTCGGCCACCACCCGCAGCCCCAACGCCTTGGCCAGCTCGATCGTGGAGCGGACGATCGCCGCGTCGTCGGTGTCCTCGGTCATGCCGAGGACGAACGAGCGGTCGACCTTCACCTCCGACAGCGGCAGCCGGCGCAGGTGCTGAAGGCTGGAGTAGCCGGTGCCGAAGTCGTCCAGCGCGATGCCCACCCCGATCCGGTGCAGCCGGGTGATGGTGGTCAGCACCCGACGCGGGTCGGCCATCAGCGCGCCCTCGGTGATCTCCAGTTGCAGTCGCTCCGGTGCCACGCCGTAGCGGGCGAGCCGGTCGGCGATCTGGTCGGCGATCTCGCCGGTGTGCAGGTCCCGTACGCTGACGTTCAACGCCGCCCGCAGCCCGAGGCCGGCCGCCGACCACTTGGCGAGCTGCTCCACCACGTCGTCGACGACCCGACGGGTGAGCAGCCGCATCACCGCGCTCTGCTCGGCGACCCGGATCAGTTCCTCCGGGTCGACCATCCCCCGGCGCGGGTGCCGCCAGCGCAGCAGGGCCTCCACCCCGACCACCTCGCCGGTGGCGATGGCGACCTGCGGCTGGTAATACATCATGATTTCGCCCGCGTCCGTTGCCGGCTCGGCACCGGAGCGGTCGTCGGCGGTCGGGACTGCGGGATCCGCTCCGCCGCCGAGCTGCGGCTGGCCACCGTCATGCGCCCCGGGCCAACCCGTGCCGTCTGCCGTCACAGCATCCGATCCCACGTCGCGGGCCGCCCGGCGCAGGGTCGGGTCCGCGCCGGTGATGATCCGGGCGATCAGCTCGTCGTCATGGTGCAGCACCCGGGGACGACGTCGCCGCCGGCTCCACCATCGGATGCCGACCGGCTCCTCCGACGGCCCGGAGGTGGGCAGCACCGCGCCGTCCCCGCCGCGGACGGTGGGTCGCGGGTTGCCGGTCGCCTGGTCGACGGGGCGGGCGGCGGTCGCCTCGGCCGGCGCGGACCCGTCGGCTCGACCCGAGGCACCGACCTCCAGCACCCGGCGCAGGTCGGCCAGGAGCGCCAACCGCTCGGCGGAGTTGTGGTCGGACTCGGCGGTGTAGACGGCGACGGTGTCGTTGCGGTGCTTCGCGTCGTACATGGCGACGTCCGCGTGCCGCATCAGGGTGGCGAAGTCCTCGCCGTGATCCGGAAACAGGGCGATGCCGATGGAGCCGCCGACATCCAGCGGCAGCCCGTCCAGCGGCACCGGCTCGGCGAGGGCCTGGACGACCTGGTCGGCCAGCGAACGGGCCTCGCTGACATCGGTGAGCCCGGTCATCACGATCGCGAACTCGTCGCCGCCGAGCCGGGCGACCATCTGCGGCGGCGCGACCACGTCGGTCAACCGGGCGCTCACCTCCACCAGCAGCCGGTCGCCGACCGCGTGGCCGAGCGCGTCGTTGACGTTCTTGAACCGGTCCAGGTCGATCAGGAGGAGGGCGAGGCGTGTTTCGGGCTCTCCTCGGGCGGCCCGCTCGGCGTGCCGGTGCACCTGCTCGTTGACCTCAGCCAGCAACGCCTTGCGGTTGGGTAGCCCGGTGAGCGGGTCGAGCGCGGCCAACTGGTGCTGCTCCACGGTGAGCCGGGCCATCCGGTAGACCGCGAACAGCGGCACCAGCACCAGTGGCACCAGGGCGGCGCTTGCCCTGGCGGCGGTGACCAGCACCGGCGCGAGCAGCAGCAACGACCCGGTGGAGAGCAGTTCGAAGGGCAGGCCGTGCCAGGCGTTGGGCCACCACCGCTCACCGAAGCGCAGCCGCACCGCGGTGGTGACCAACCCGTAGTTGACCGCGAACCAGGCGACCCCGGCGCCGCCAATCGCGGCGATGTCGGTCCAGCCCAGCGCCGCACCGTCGTAGATCCCGCCGGGGCCGAGCCGGGTGATCGCGTACGCCGCCGCCAGCGAGCAGGCGTACTGCCCGGCGTTGAAGGCCGTCCGCCAGGGCGCGTGCCGCATCCGGACCCCGGACACCACGACGGCGACCGCCTGCACCGCGACCGCAGGGCCGAGTCCCCAACCGAGCAGGATCGCGAACGTGAAGCAGGTCGAGGGAAAGACGGCCGAGGAGGACTGCCCCCGGCCGGGCGGCAGGAAGGGCCGGGCGTCGCAGGCCACGGCGAGCACCGCCATCGTCCAGAACGCCGCCGGCAGGTCGGGCAGGGCCGAAGCGAACGACACCAGCCCGTTCGCCGAGACGAGCAGGGCCACCACGAGTACGGCCGCGACAAACGTCGAGAACTGCGCCGTCCGCCCGGGCGGGACGAGGTTGCGCGGATCGGGCGACTCCATCACACCTCCCGGCACGAGACCGGCCCGTGGTTCCACGCGCCGTGCCCCAATGAAACGCCCCCACCCCCCACTTTCCCGTCGCGACAGTCACGAATCGGTCGTAGTCGTAATTAAGTTGGTATCCGGCAGAGTGCCGTAAAGATCATCACTCCTCGACGCGGGCGACCTGCCGGGCCGCCTCGGGGCCGGCGTCAAGGAGCACCTGGAAACCCTCCTCGTCGAGCACGGGCACCTTCAGACTGGCCGCCTTGTCCGCTTTGGAGCCGGGGTTGTCGCCCACCACGACGAAGCCCGTCTTCTTCGACACCGAGCCGCTGACCTTGCCACCCCGGGACTGGATCGCCTCGGCCGCCTGGTCCCGGGAGAAACCGCCGAGCGTGCCGGTGACCACCACCGTCACCCCTTCCAGCGGGCGCGGCCCCTCCTGCACCGCCGCCTCCGCCATGCGGACGCCCGCCTCGGCCCACTTCCGAACCACCTCGCGGTGCCAGTCGACGGCGAACCACTCGCGGATGCTGGCGGCGATGGTCGGACCGACACCGTCGACTGAGGAGAGTTCCTCCTCGGTCGCCTGGTCGATCGCCTCGACCGAGCGGAAGTGTCGGGCCAGCGCCTGGGCGGCGGTCGGGCCGACGTGCCGGATGGAGAGGGCCACCAGCACCCGCCACAGGTCACGTTCCCGGGCGGTGGCGAGGTTGTCGAGCAGCTTGGCGGCGTTGCTGCCGAGGCTGCCGTCCTTGTTGACGAAGAACGGCGCGCGGGCCAGCTGCTCGGCGTCCAGCGAGAACAGGTCACCCTCGTCGGTGATGATCTGCGCATCGAGCAGCGCGGCGCCGCTCTTGTAGCCGAGCGCCTCGATGTCGAACGCGCCGCGCCCGGCCAGGTGGAACACCCGCTCCCGCAACTGTGCCGGACAGCTGCGCGAGTTGGGGCACCGGATGTCGACGTCGCCCTCTTTCGCGGGAGCGAGCGGGGTGCCGCAGGCCGGGCAGGTGGTCGGCATGACGAACGGCCGGGCGTCCGGCGGACGCAGGTCGACCACCGGGCCGAGCACCTCGGGGATCACGTCACCGGCCTTGCGGATCACCACCGTGTCGCCGATCAGCACCCCTTTGCGCTCGACCTCGCGGGCGTTGTGCAGGGTGGCGTACTCGACGGTGGAGCCGGCCACCCGGACCGGCTGGAGCACCGCCCGGGGCGTGACCCGACCGGTCCGCCCGACCTCGACCTCGATGTCGAGCAGGGTGGTGTTGACCTCCTCCGGCGGATACTTGAAGGCGATCGCCCAGCGTGGTGCCCGGCTGGTCGAACCCAGCCGCCCCTGGATGGGCACCGGGTCGACCTTCACCACCACGCCGTCGATCTCGTGCTCGACGTCGTGCCGGTGCGCCGCGTAGTGCGCGATGTAGTCCCGGACGCCGGCCAGGTCGGGCACCACCCGCCAGCGGTCGCTGGTGGGCAGCCCCCACGCCGTCAACGCCGCGTACGACTCGGACTGGGTGGCCGGCTGGAAACCGCGACGGGCGCCGATGCCGTGCACCACCAGGCGCAGCGGGCGGGAGGCGGTGATCCGTGGATCCTTCTGCCGCAGGCTGCCGGCCGCCGCGTTGCGGGGGTTGGCGAAGGGCGCCTTGCCCTGCTCGACCAGGCCGGCGTTGAGATCGGCGAAGGCGGCCACCGGGAAGTAGATCTCGCCCCGCACCTCGATGAAATCGGGGGCCGGGCCGAACTCCGCCGAGTCGGTCAGCCGACCGGGCACGTCCCGGATGCTGCGCACGTTGGCGGTGACGTCCTCGCCGGTGCGGCCGTCGCCGCGGGTGGCCGCCCGAACCAGCCGGCCGCCTTCGTAGGTGAGGTTGATCGCCAGCCCGTCGACCTTCAGCTCGCACAGGTAGGGCGCCGGACCACCCGCGTCCCGCTCGACCCGCTCCGCCCAGGCGGCCAACTCCTCGTCGGCGAAGGCATTGTCCAGCGACATCATCCGTTCGGCGTGGGCGACCGGAGTGAAGTCGGTGGAGAACGTGCCGCCGACCCGCTGGGTCGGTGAATCCGGGGTGCGCAACGCCGGGAACTCCGCCTCCAGCGCCTCCAGCTCGCGCAGTTGGCGGTCGAAGTCGGCGTCGGAGATCGTCGGCGCGTCGAGCACGTAGTAGCGGTACTGGTGCTCGGTCAGCTCCTGACTGAGCGTGGTGTGCCGCTCCCGCGCCTGCGGCGTCGGCTCGGGGCCGGCGGCCTCCTGCGCCGCATCAACCTGCTGGGGAACCGCTTCCTCCGACACCCTGCCGCCTCCGGACACCGCTGTCGACCTCCCGTGATCGTGCTACCCCCGCACGGTAGTCCCCGGGTGGGACAACCGTGCGGCCAGCGCGGCGAGTTGATCGGCGTACTCGATCCGGCCGGCCCAGTCCACCGGCCAGCCGGCCATCCCGTTGGCCGCGCCGACGAAGGCTCCGGCGAGGGCCGCGATCGAGTCGGAGTCACCGGTGCTCCGCGCACCTCGGGCCAGCGCGTCGACCGGGGCGTCCGGGTGCCGGAGTGCGCAGTACAGGGACGCCGTGAGAGCCTCCTCCGCGATCCAGCCCGCGCCGGTGACGCGACACGGGTCGTCGCCGTCGTCCGGGGCGGCCAGGGCCACATCGAGTCGACCCAACGCCAGTAGGCACTCGTCCCAGCCACGGGCGATGAACTCCGCAGGCGTCCGCTCGCCCGGCCGTTGCCACAGGTCGCCCAGCCAGTCGGCCCGGTAGACCGTGCGCTGCTGCCGGGCCCGGGCGGAGAGCAGGCCGGGAAGGTCGGCCAGCGGAGCACCGTCGACCAGCAGCCGCACGGCGTACGCGGTCAGCTCGCTCGCCGCCAGTCCGGTGGGGTGTCCATGGGTCAGGCCCGCCTGGAGCTGGGCCAGCCCGGCGAGGGTGTCCAGGTCGACGTCGAGCAACCCGACCGGGGTGACCCGCATGTTCGCACCGCACCCCTTCGAGCCGGCCTCGGTCGCCTGCTGCCAGGGCAGGCCCCGGGACAGTTCGGCGCAGGCCCGCAGGCAGGTCATCCCCGGCGCGCGGTTGTTGTCCGGGCTGGCCGCCCAGTCCAGGAAGCGGCGGCGCAGCAGCGGCTCCACCGCCTCGGCGGTGTACGTCGGCGCGTCGTGCAGCGCCCAGCCCACCGCCAACGCCATCTGGGTGTCGTCGGTGACCAGCACCGGATCACCGATCAGCTCACGCGGGCCGGTCGGTCCGTACCGGCTGTCGATCTCGGCGACGGTGAGGAACTCGGTGGGTTTGCCGAGGGCGTCACCGAAGGCGAGCCCGAAGAGCGAGCCGGCGGCACGCTGAGGCGCAGGGCTGATCATGACCGTGATGATGCCTGTCGCCCGCAAGTCCGCAGAGCGGCCGGTCGGACCACCACGGTCGGCCTGCCGGCCCGGCTGAGGTCGGCACCGGCAGGCCGGGCGGTCAGTCCCAGCAGAGGCAGAACGGGTGCCCGGCCGGGTCGGCGTAGACCCGGAAGCCCTCGCCCTCACCGGGTAGCCGGCGGGCGCCCAGGGCCAGGGCCGCCTGCTCCGCCGCCTCGATGTCGTCCACCGTCACGTCGAGGTGGAACTGCTGGGGCCGTTCCGGATCGGGCCAGGCCGGCGGGCGCAGCTCGGGGGCCCGCTGGAAGGCCAGCCGGGGCAGGTGGCCGGGCGGGCCGCCGAGCACCACCCAGTCGTTGCCGTCGGAGTTGTCCTCGATCAGCGGCAGGCCGAGCAGCTCCGAGTAGAAGCCGGCCAGCGCACGCGGGTCGGGACAGTCGATCACCGTCGAACGCAGCTGTCCAATCATGGCGAGCATGGTGCCCCACGGGTACGACGAGAAACCTCACTCCTCGGAGAGCCGACGCCCGGCGTCCCGGCAGGCCGCGAGCACCGCCCGGGCGTAGGCCGCGTCCGCCCCGGCCAGGCCGCAGGCGGGGGTCACCACCACCTGCTCGGCGAGCCGGCGGCGCGGAAACCCGAGCCGGTCCCATAGGGTGCGTACCCGGTCGGCGAGGTCGGCGGAGGTCGGCGGGCGACCGGTCGGCGTCGTCGGCGCGGCGCCGGCCAGCAGCCCGAACCCGGCGTCAAGCGCCTCGCCGAGCGGGTCGAGGTCGGTCAGCAGGCTCAGGTCGAGCGCGACACCGACCGCTCCGGTGGTGCGGAGCAGGTCCAGCGGCACGTGCGGGGCGCAGCAGTGCACCACGGTCGGCACCCCGACCGCCTCGATCACCGTACTCAGCAACGCACGGGCGTCGCCCGACTCCACCGCCCGGTAGGCACCGAGGCCGCTCTCGGTGGGGATCCGGCCGGCCAGCACCGCCGGCAGGGACGGTTCGTCCAGTTGGAGCAGCACCGAAGCGCGCGGCAGCCGGCGGGTGACCGCCTCCACGTGGCCGCGTAGCCCCTCGGCGAGCGAGCCGGCGAGATCCCGCAGCGCGCCGGGGTCGCGCAGCATCCGACCGCCGATCGGCAGCTCGATCGAGGCGGCCAGGGTCAACGGGCCGGCAGCCTGGATCTTGAGTGGGCCGGCGTACTCCTCGGCCTGCTCGGCGAGCTGGTCCAGGTCGCGCTCCATCAGGTCGCGGGCCCGACGCAGGTCACGGCCGGGACGCGGGGCCACCCGCCACCGCGCCGCGTACAGCTCGATCGGCAACTCCACAAGCAGACCGCCGGTACGCCCGATCACGTCGGCGCCTGGCCCACGGGCCGGCAGCTCCGGCAGATGGGGCAGGTCGGGTAGCTCACCGAGAACGATCCGCTGGGCCTCGGCGATGTCGGCCCCCGGCAACGATCCCAGCCCCGTCGCCGCACCCGCTCCCCATGGCAGCCCCTGATCACTCACCGCCGCAGGGTACCTCCCGCGATCCTGGCCTCGCCGAGGTCACGGCTTGCGGTATGTCGGGCGATCACGGCGACGGGAAGGCCCGACATACCGCAA
>NZ_BOPD01000034.1:0-69455 GCF_016863575.1 Micromonospora sediminimaris | reverse complement strand
CCTCACCGTCTGCGGCGAGTCAAACCGGCTTGTCCCGGTCCGTCACGCTTCAGGTGGTTCGGCACCCGCGATCGAGCACAGCGGTCACCCGCTCGACTCGGTCATCGGATTTAGCAGGCCGGCCGCTGCGGTTGCCCGCACGCTCGCCCGGTTCCCTGCCGGTCGTAAACCTTACCCGGTCGGTTCCGCCCCACCAAATCCGCCCCTCGGCGGCCCGGTCGAGCCCCACCCGGCCGAGTCCACAGAGGACGATGTCCTCGCGAACCCGGTGCCAATCGGAATCCGACTCTCAGTGCTTTCGCCCTGTTTGCCCGTTCCGCGTTGGCAGAGAGAAAGTTACGCGCCCGGCGGAGTGATCGTCAAATCGGCGCGGAGCGGTCCCCGTCACACTCGTTGAAGCCTCGGCTTCGGTGCGTCCAGCCCACCCTCCACACGCCAACGGAGACAACCGAGCGGCGCGTGGACGGCGGCTCAAGGCGTACCGCGTCGGGACGCCCGCCAGCCGCGAAGGCCCAGCAGACCCACAGCCGTGCCGATAGCCAACGACGCCGCGATGAGCAGTGCGTGCACCCACAGGAACGCGGTCGCCGGCCAGGCCCCGGCAACCCCGCTCGCCCACGCCCTCGGGTCGTTCCAGATGGCTACCGCAAACCTTGGCCAGATCACCCAGGTCCATATCCCCACTCCGGTGAGGAACACCGCCCAGCCGCGTGACAGCACCATGGTCGGCGAGTATGCCAGCGGCCGGACCGGGACGTCGGCGGAAGCGTCCGATCGGTACGGTGGGTCGCATGAACCCCCTGCGGAGCCGCACCAACGCGGAGGCGCACCTCTACATGGATCTGCACCCGTGCGACTGCGGGGAGACGCGTTTCCCCCGGCAGAGCGCGGTGGTGGCCCTCGACGACGGTGACCTGGCCAGCCGGTACACGGGCGCCTGCGTCGGATGCGGCCAGGAACGGGAGTTCCTCTTTCGGCTACCGCCAGCGGCACCGCCGGCCGGCGGTGGTTTCCGCTATGGCGGGGACGAACCCTCCCAGTTACTCGACCCGGGGGAATGGCTGCTGGTCTCTGACGCGTACGCCGGTCAGGTGCCGGCCGACCCCGGGGGCGGTGAGGCCGGTCAGCGGGCGCGGGCCGCGCTGACCCGGGCCGTGGCCGCACTTGACGAGGTCGGCAAGTTCATCCCGCCAGATGGAGCCGTCGTCCCAGCGAACGCCTTCACCACGGACCGCGGCCGCCAGCTACACCAGCGCGAGCCCGGCCGGTTCCGGCGCGACCGCCTCACCGCCGTCCGCGACGCGTACGCGGGCATGCTCTCCCGGCTCAGCTGAACAGCACTGTTGTCCGGCTACTTCTGCTCGCCCTCGTCGTGGCTGAAGTTCGAAACAGCAGTGGGGGGTACGAGCCGTGCCGCCGGATGATCTACCTCATCCGTCGGTGTCAGCCGACCGATGAGCTCCCACATCGACCCGGCCACCTCAGCGAGGCTCCGTTCCCGGCCGGCCGAGGCGGCTGGCCCGGCAGGGCCGACCAGGTCCAACTCGTGCACGAAGTAGACCGACTCGTCGCCCCTTCTGCTGGCTGAGACCACGAGCAGCCCGCCCGACGGATTGGCGATCACCAACCAGTCCGGCGACAACCAGGGATCCCGGTGCACACGTTGGCCTTGTGCCAGGTCGATCGGGGGGCGTTCGGGGTGCACCCCGAACAGCGGGCGCTCCGGCAACAGGGTGAACGGCACGCCTGGGATGTGATGTTCCGTCTCAGGCTGTGCACCGTTGGTCCGGCCAAGCCAGTCGCGATAACTCGCTGGCAGCCGAGCGCCAAGGGCTGCCTCCAACGCCTGGAGTTGTGCTTCCTCAAGTTGGCCATAGGCCCGTAGCCGGGCCGGCCTCCAGAGCCGGCCCGTGGGCGGATCCAACACCTCGTTCTCGTCCACCCGACGGACGGTGACCTCCCACTCGTCCGCGCTGACCATGTCCAGATCTGCGAAGCGCCAAGTTTCCTCTCCCACCGGAAAGGTCCCGCCGAGGGTGACCTCGTGGGCGGAGTCATCTCCACCCGCAAAGGACATGACGATGATTTCGGCCCGCACCGACGACCCCACGTCGACCCAGCCAACCGCGAACCGGGCCAGGCCGACGCTCGTCGTCGTGTTGTTCCGGACGGTGGCCAGATGAGTGAACGAGCGCACCAGTTTCTCTCCCGGTTCCCTTAGATCAGGTGGCGCAACGAACGGCCGAGCCGCACCTTGCTCAGAGCTGCCCGTTCTCGTAGTTCGCGGGGTCCGTGAACGTCCCGGGCGGGTGGATCTCTGCGGGTGGAAGGTGGTCCAGCTCCATCGGGGTCAGCCGGCCGATGAACTCGTACATCGACCAGGCCACCGCCCTCAGCTTCCGTTCCCGCGCGGCCGCAGCGGTCGGGTCGGGTGGGCCGACCAGGTCAAGTTCGTTCACGAAGTAAACGCTCTCGTTCCCCAACTCTGCCGAGACGACCAGTAACCCAGCGGCCGTATTCGCGATGACGAGCCAGGCCGGCGAGAGCCACGGATCCCGGTGTCGACGCTGGGCATGCACCAGATCGAACGGGGGGTATTCGGGATGAACGCCGAACAGCGGACCCGACGGAAGCAGTGCGACAGGCATGCCGGGAATGTGGTGTGGCACCTCAGGTTGCGCACCGTTGTTCCGCGCCAGCCAGTGGCGGTACCCACGCGGTAACTGGGCACCGAGCGCGGCCTCCAAGGACTGGAGCTGGGCCTCGTCGAGCTGGCCATAGGGCCGCAGCCGTGCCCGCTTCCACAGCCGCCCGGTCGGCGGCTCCATCACCTCGTTCTCGTCCACCCGGCGGACGGTGACCTCCCAGTCGTCCGCACTGGCCATGTCCAGATCCGCGAAGCGCCAGGTCTCCTCGCCCACCGGGAAGGTCTCACCGAGCGTGACCTCGTGGGTGAAGCTTTCGTCCCGTTGGAACGGCATGACGATGATCTCGGCGCATACCGGCGGCCCCACATCGACCCAGCGCACCCCGAACCGCGCTAGCCCGACCTCCGTCGTCGCGTTGTTTTGAACGACGGCCACATGAGTAAACGAGCGCACCAGCTCTCTCCGGTTCCTCGGGCACGATCAGGTGTCAAGCATGTCGTACAGCGTCGGCTCGGCGGGAAGCACGAAACCGAGCACGTCGCGGGCGATCCGTTCGGCCTCCGCACGGTCCACCGGTGCCGGAGTAGCCTGCGCCGGCACCACGCCACCGGCTGTCCAGTGCAGCGAGCGTCCCGGGCCGCCGATCTCGGACACCATCAGGCCAGCCACGCTACCGTCCGAAGCAAGCAACGCGAAGTAACCGATCACGTACCGTTCGTCATCGAGGTGTGTGCGACCAAGGGTGCGCGGCGACGCGGGCTTAGCCGGCGGACCGGGCTGATCGATCAGCGGAGAGGCCGGGCTCGGAACGACCAGCGGACGGTCGACGAGCTGCTCGACGGACGATCGGGGCGACGGCACGGGTGGCTGGACGTTCGCTGCGGGCCCGCCGCCCGCCGAAGGCGACGGCAGGGCGGCAGCCGGTGACTGCTCCAGGTGCGCACACAACGGCTGCATCAGGTTCAGCATCTCTCGCACCGACATTAGCGACGGATGCTCCTTGTTCCAGGGGTTATGTAGCTGCACCTGGCCATCCCGCACCGTGAGGATCTCGTAGACGTGCTTCGCCTTCAGCCCATACGGCAATGTGCGCCCGGGATAGATTTCCTGCGGCCACGTCGCAATGGTGACCGGGCTGCCGGCCGCGAGCAGGGCAGCCAGTTGTCGCTCGACCTCCGCTTCTCGCCCCGGTGTGCCGTCCAGCGACGTCTGTCGAGCCGGCAGACCGGTGAGCTGGGTGAGCAGTTCGGCTTGCATCAGGGTGGTGCTGCCGACGTTGAGCCGCGCGTAGCCGACAGGTGCAGCGCGGTGTGGATCGTCCCTGCTCTCCCATCCGCGCCACTCACGTTGCCACTGCTCATGCCGTTCCTTGGTCCAGGTTCTGTCGACCGCCGCGAGCGCCTTCTCCAATAGGGACGCCCAACTCGTTCCGACAAGTGCCTGGTTCGCATACGCCGCCCACGAACTGCCGACGTGCACTGGAACATCGGGTCGCACGTTGATCCGAATGCGCCGGCCGGTGGCTGCCGTTTCGTCCCCGCGCAACACGCTCTCGTGCAGCAGAACATCCACCGTGCCGTCCGGTCTCGGCTCGAACAACCGAGGAATGATCTCCGGTCGATGCCCGGCGAGGGCCGCCATCGTGGCCAGCATCCCGCAGTCGCCAAGCAAACCCTGCTGCACCTGCGTCCGGCGAGGCTGGCCGTCGAAAAGCGGTGCCGGCTGATCCGTCGCCGGGAGCAAGGGGTGCCCGTACTCGATCGGATACTTGGGCTTCGGGTCGGGCAGGGTCACCCGGTCGGCGGCCACGGCGATCTCGTCGGTGGTCACGCTCGGGATGACCTCGGTCTCGACAGACGGCTCGGGCGGCATCATCGCCCGCAGGGCCTCGGTGAGCGCCGTCGGCACCAGGCCCATCCGCCGCGCGTCGGACAGGTAATGAAAGCTGTGCGTGGTGAGCACCGCGACGGCGGCGGGATTCGACCCGTACTCCACGTGGAAGGCGGCGTAGGTCCGCGTCCGGTCCTCGAGCAGCAGCGCGTTTCGGCCGGCCGGGGTGTTCAGATCGTACGCCGGCGCCGACCTCTCCAGGTTGAACTCGGGGGCACCGTCGAGGGTGTACGGACGCAGGTCGAAGCGGCCGGTCAGATCGACGTAGATGCCCTCGGTGGCGAGCCGGTCGGCGAGGCGTGGGTCGACTCGGCGGACCTGGTCAAGCAGGTTCGGCGGCAGAGCGATGAGCTGCCCGGCGAGGGCGGGCATCCGGGGCAGCGAGGATTGGCTCTGCTCCCCGTGTACGGCCAACTCGCGCAGCTTCGCGGCCAGGTCGGCGGCGGGTGGCGGTTGGAAGTCGGGAGCGAGCCGGCTGCGGTAATCGATCGCGCGGAAGCGCTCGACCATCGTCTGGTCGGGGTTGACGGCCAGGGCGCCGGCCACCGCCTCCGGCGTGATCACCGGCAGGCTCAGCTGCATCACCTGGGTCCACACCTCGGCGGGGAGGACCGCGAGCCGAGCCGCTGCGTCGGGCGTACCCCAGCGGAGGCCCAGCCGGTCGACCAGGGTGTCGATCTCGGCTCGCAGTGCCAGCCGGGATGCGGGATCAGCCTGCGCGTACCAGGCCGCCATCAGCCGCAACTCGGCCAGCCGGCCCCGGTCCCGGACCGAAAGGCCGGCGGGATCGATCGGCCCCTCCGCCGCGCCCTGATCGAAGAGCCCCACCTGGGCGGCGCCGGACTCGTGCCGGGCCAGCAGTTCGGCGGTCTCGTGAGCCACCGCGCGGTCGACCGCCAGGTCCGAGGCACGATCGGAGACCGTCAGGGTGAAGGTGCCGTCCAGGTTGCGGATGGTCTGCGCCACGACGCCGCTGGCGAGCGCGGCGGCGGTGACCCGCACGCGCAGCGGCTCCAGGCCGGGCGCACGCAGCTCGAACACGTCGGGGCCAACCGCCACGATCTGGTCCGCGCCGATCGTCTCCGCCAGGGCGGGTAGCACGCTTCGGGCCCGGTCCAGCACGGCCGGGGCGTCGGCGGCAGGACGGCCCTGACCGTGGAACTCCGAGCCGGGCAACGCGGCCACCGTGCTGCGTGCCGGCTCGACGTGGGCGTACCAGGGGCTCATCAGGTCGAGGAAGGCGCGCAGTGGCATCGGCGCCGGGTGGCGGGAGTTCCACGGGTTGCGCAGCTGCACCTCACCGTTCGACGCCGACACGATCTCGTACGCGTGCCCCGCGACAAGTCCGTACGGTGGCTTGCCGCCTGGCTGGGCAGCGTAGGCGCTGGCCGGCCGGGTGCCGGTGATCAGTGGGCTGCCGGCGGCGAGCAGGGCCGCCAGCCGGGTCTCGGCGTCGGCCTCCCGTCCCGGTGTCGGGTCCAGTTCACTGACTCCGGTCGGCAGGCCGGTGAGCTGGCTGAGCAGCTCCGCCTGCACCAGCCGGCTGCTGCCGTTGTCCAGCCGGGCGTAGCCGAGCGGTGCGGCCTGCGTGGCGTCCACGCCCGGTCGGGCCGTCCACTGCTGCTGCCACTGGTCGTGGCGCTGCTGGGTCCAGGTACGGTCGATCGCCGCGATCGCCTTCTCCAGCAGCGACGCCCAGGACGCCCCGACCACGGACTGGTCGGCGTACGCGCTGCGACCGTTCGAGTTCGGATGCAACGGCACGTCCGGGAAGACGGTCACCCGCAACTGTCGGCCGGTAGGTGTGATCGCGCGGTCGGGCCCACTGGTCTCGTGCAGCAGCACGTCGACCGAGCCGTCCGGGTTCGGGTGGAACATCTGCGCGACGACGTCCGGCAGTTGACCGGCGACCGAACCGATCACGGCGATCATGCCGCAGTCGCCGAGCGCCCCCTGCTGCACGTCTTCCCGCTTCGGCGCTCCGTCGAACAACGGCGGCGGTTGCCCGGTGCGGGCGTCCAACGCCGGCCCGTAGACCGGACCTGGCTGGCCTGCCGACTCCGGTGGCAGCGTCACCCGGTCGGCCACGACCCGGATCTCTCCGGTGGTCTCCTGCGTCGCGGAGCTCTCCACGGTGGCGGGGGTGGCCGTCGACGCCGGAGTGATGCTGCGCAGTGCCTCGGTCAGAACGTCCGGTACCAGCCCCATCCACCTGGCGGTTCCCTGGTAGTGGAAGTCGTGCCCGGTGAGCAGGGCCGCTGCCTGGTCGCTGCGGAGGCTGCGCAGTGCCGCTCGGGCCCGCTGCCGATCCTCGTGCAGTTGGGCGCGCCGCCCGGCCTCGGTGGTCAGGTCGAACGCCGGCCGTGCAGCGCCGAGGTCGACGGCGGGCACGTTCGACACCATGTACGGGCGCAGGTCGTAGCGCCCGGTCAGGTCGACATAGATGCCCTCGGTCGCGAGCCGGTCGGCGAGTTGCGGATCCACCGCCCGGATCCGGTCGAGCTGTGCCTGCGGGATACCGACGATCTGCCCGGCGAAGGCGGGCATCCGCGGCATGCCTGACTGTGCGTGTTCGGCCTCGGTCGCCAGTTCCCGCAGCCTCGCGTCCAGCTCCGCCTGTTGCGGAACCTGAAATTCCGGTGCCAGCCGGGCCCGGTAGTCGATCATCCTGATCCGCTCGACCTCGGTGAGGGCGGCGGCACCGGCCAGCACCGTGGAAACCGCGTCAGGCGTGATCGACGGCACGCTGAGCTGCATCAGGTGCGCCAGCACGTCCCGAGGTAGCAGCGCCCATCGCGACCGGACGTCCGGGTCGCCGACGCGCAGGCCAAGGTGACCGGCGAGAGCGTCGATCTCGGCGCGTACGGCCGGTCGGGCGGTCGGGTCGGCGGCGTACGTGGCGGCGAGCAGCCGGATCTCCGCCATCCGACCTCGGTCGTGGGCGGTCAGTCCGGCCGGATCGATCGGGCCGTGGATGTTGCCCGGGTCCAGCGGGCCGACAAGCGCCCGACCGGTCTCGTGCAGCGCCACCAACTCGGCGACCTCGTGCGCGAGCGCCCGTGCCACCACCTGGTCGGCGGCCCGGTCGGACACGGTGACGGTGAAGGCGCCGTCGGGGTCGCGGTGCGACCGGGCCACCAGGCCGTCGGTCAACGGGCCACTGGTCAGCCGTACGGTCAGCGGGTGCTGCCCGGCGGAGCGGATCTCGAACAGCTCCGGCCCGACCGCGACCACCGCGTCCACCTGGGCGTACGGCGCCACTTGCGGCAGCACGGACCGGGCCAGATCCAGCACCGCTGCCGAGTCGGCGACCGGGCGGCCCAGACCATGGAAGGTGGAGCCCGGAACGGCACCGGCAGTTATCGAGTCACCCGTCGATACGCTGGCGTCATGGCCACGTCCGCCGACCTCTACGCCGCCATCCTCGCCGACCCCGACGACCTCGACCTGCGGTGGCGTTACGCCGACGCCATCGAGGCCACCGACCCGGAACGCGCCGAGCTGATCCGTCTCTACCTGGCCAGGTCCTACGGCACCCGGGAGTCGGTGTACCTGCACCGGCGCATCCGCCCCCGGCTCGCCGAGCCGGTCACCCACCTGCTCAACACCTGGCAGTTGCGTAACGGCCTGATCGAGTCGGTCACCATGACCGCCCGCACCTTCGTCGACCACGGCGAGGAGGTCTGGGCCCACCATCCCGTCCGCCACCTGGTCCTGGTCGAGGCCGCCGGGCTCATGACCGAGGTCGCCCAGGTCGCCTGCCTCAACCGGCTGGTCGCCCTCGACCTGAGCGGGAACCCGATCGGCGACGACGGGCTCGCCACGCTTGTCGATTCCCCCCATCTGGGCCGGTTGCGCTGGCTGGGGCTGGCGGGTTGCGGCATCGGCGCGGCCGGGGCCGAGGCCCTGGCCGCCACCCGCAACCTGCCCGCCCTGCGCTACGTCGACCTGTCCGACAATCTCGTTCAGGTCACCGCTCAGGGCTACGGGCAGCACATCGACGGATCGCCCGTCTGGGTCGAGATGCCCGCGCTCGGGCAGGAGTTGATCGCCCGGTACGGACACCTGCCCTGGCTCGACGAGCAGTGGGGATGGAGACTGCTCGGCGTCGTCCGCTGGGACGAGGTCTGACGGTTCCAGCGGTGCGGTGTCGCCGTCGTCGGGCAACGGCACGGGCGGGACGCCACGGTTGGCCTCTGCGATCCGTTGGGCGTGGAAACGGATGCTGGGCGGGATACCCCGCGAGTCGTCTGGCAGCGCATTGGCCTGAAGTTGCACAGCCCGTCTGACGGCGGCACCGGTCTCAGCCAGAAGCGCACCGGCCACAGCGGCACCGCCGAGGACCCTGAGCTGGCCAGTGTTGTCTCGCAGGCCCAGCAGGTCGGGAACGGGTTTGTCCGCGTCGAGGGGCGGCCCCTCAAGCGCCGACAGCTCCACCTCGGACAGCATGGCGTGCACGCCGCCGGGAAGCCGGGGCTCCTGACCGATGGACAGCACCACCCGGTCATACATCTGCTCGGTGCCGTCGCTGAACCCGACGACGAAAGCTCCGTCCACGGTGTGTCGGATGCCGACGACGCTGCGCAACGACACGTCCGACACGCGCGCCTGGGCCGCGTCCGAGTACGCACCGAGGCCCGGCAGGTTGTTCCGCCGGTTGTCCCCGCCGCTGAAGCTGAACTCCAGTTGCGCCCGGGCATCGACATCGGGATCACCGGTCACCCGGTGCGCCGGTAGTGGCCTGGCCTGAGCCGACCAGTCGATGCGCCCCGCCGCGGAGGCCGCGGCCTGCTCGATGTCCCACGCGCCGGACGGACCCGCGCCGTAGACCAGCACCCGGTCGCCCGGCTGGTAGGTGTCGGCCAGGTTCTGTCCGCCGAAGTCGACAGGTGGCGCGGCCGGGCGAGGATCGCTGAACGAGCCGTCCGGGGCATGGCCTAGCCGGGCCGAGACCTCCAAGGGCAATGCCCGGGGGTCCACCGGGTTGCCCGCCTGGTCTTGAACCTGTCCGGTCAGGATGTTGACCGCGTGGCCGGAGGACGGGTCGACCACCAGCGGATCCGTCGGATTCCCGGTGAGGTCGGTGAGCAGCGGCAGGTCCGCGGCACCTGGGCCGCCGAGGACGGTTCGCACGGCCTGCGGAAGGCCATCCGGGTCGACGACCGCGCCGGTGGCGTCGCGGAACACCGGAGCCGCTCCGGACCGGTCCACGTGGTAGCCGGTGGTCGGGTCGACGTACTGACCATCGGTGGTGGCCGGCGCGCTCGGCACCCGGGCCGGGCCGGGACCTGCCGCGATGTCCAGCGATGCGGTGAAGAACTCGCGTCCGTTGACGGTCACCCGGAAGTTCGCGCCATCGGGCCACCCGGCGCCATCGGCCGGACGAGGCGTGACCGAGGTGGCCAAGCCCTGGTAGGTGGGCATGCCGCTGAGCGCCCGGGCCGCGCCCACGGTGTCGGCGAACACGTCGGACGGAGTGAACTGGGTGCCCGCCTCGGCCAGTTCGGACGGTTGGAACGGCAGCCCGGGAAGTTCCAGCTCCGTGGGGACCTGCCCCATGAGCAACGTCTGCCGTTCCGCCCACGGGTCATGTCCCTGCGAGACGCAGAGCACCGGCGGCAGGCCGGTCCCGGTGTCGGCCGGGGCTCCCAGGGTGACGAAGTCGGCGGTGGCGGCCCAGCCTCCACCGATCACCAGCCGGCCGAAGACGTGGTCCGGTGCTGCCTCCAGCGCGGAGTCCACTCGGGCAGTCAGCGCGAGATCGGCCTCGTTACGCAGGGCCGTGGCCTGCTGGGCCCAGGCCCGGGCTTCGGCGCGAATGGCCGACTGAGCCGCGCGCAGCTCTGCGACGAGCTGTTGCCCGTCGCTCTGCGCCAGCCCGATCAGGCTCTCGACCTGCGGGGCGAGGTCACCAAGCTGGTTCCGGATCAGATCGAGGCGGGCCTGGGCCGCCTTCGGCCCGACCACCGGCACATTGTCACCGTGTCCGTGCACCGGATGGAGGGGCTCCTGCTCCAGCAGACCGGAGGAGACGAGCAGGCTCAACGCCTCGGCCCGCAGTTGGCTGGCCCGGGCCGGATCGGTCGTGGCGGAGCTGTCACTCAGCACGACCCGCAGCTCGGCGAGGTGACCGACGTCCCGAGCGGTGACGATCCGGACGCCGCCGGCCTCCGGCCGGGCTCCCTCGGCGAGAGCCGTGGTCGCGTCGAGCCGCAGCCCGGCGGCTCGATCCTGCGCGACGGTGCCCACTTCGGCGAGAGTTGCGACCACCGCGCGGCGGACATGATCCGGGTGTGCGCCGGTCGACACCTGCACCACGGCGCCATCGACGGCGTACTGGATGGTGGCGACGGGCACGAGTGGCGCGTTCGCCGGAGGGTCGGTCAGCTCGATGCGTACCCGGTATGGGCCGTCGAGCGTATTCAGGGTGATGGTGCCGGCGCCCAGGTCGACACTCGCCCCGCTGGGCAACGGATCTGCCGTCAGTGCGGCTTCCACGGCGGACGAGGTACGCCCTGCGTCGGCGACGAGCAGCGCGCCGCCGAAGGTGGTACCGGCGGCAGCCCGCCGCAGATCGGGCCCGTCAGCAGCGGTCGCGGGGCCGGCAGCGCCCGGTCCCGGAGGGTCACCCGGGCCCGTGGGCCCGACGTCCCCAACCGCCCCGTCCGGTTGCGTCAGGCGGTCGGGTCCGCCTCGGGCCACACCTGCCGGCCCTTGATCCTGCCCTCGCGTCGCGCCTGCGCGTACTCCTCCATCACCCGACGCGGCGGCAGGCTGGAATGCACTGTGATCACTCCCGACCGGTCGATGATGTAGCTGCCCTGGCCCACGTGCATCCCCGAGGTCCGCTCCTGCTCCGAGAGTCTCTCCCGGGCCAGCCAGCCGAACTCGAACTCCCGAAGCACGATCGGATTCCCGGTTCGCAGCAGTCGGCTGATCAGCGTCAGCGCCTCGTCCTCGGTCAACTCGCCCCTCTCCGTCAGGCACCATCATCGCCCAGAGGGCGTGGGTTTCCCGCACATCGGCGGCCGGCATCTCCACCGACGTCGTCCCGGTCTGCGGATCCCACCACACCGGCGCGTCGGCGCCCGCCGGAAAGACGATCACGAAGGCGTGCGAGCTGTCGACCTCGGGCCGGCCAGCCTCGTCGAGCACGACGTTTCCGGCCGCATCGAGGAGCAGCCAGTCCGCCACCACCAGCGCCGACGCTCCCGGGCCGGCATTCGCCACCTGCCGGTAAAGGTCCGCGTACTGGGCGGCGACCGCGTCCGTACGGGCGGACGGGTCCATCGGCAGGCTGCCGGGACCGCCGATCCATTCCCCGCCGATCCACGCTTCGGCGCGCTCCGGTCCGCCCCGCTCGCCGGTGACGCGGTCGATCGAGCCGTCGTCGAACCGGTCCGCCCATCGCGGTACGGACACCTGCGGGTCGCCGTGGAAGCTGGCCAGTGCCGCCAGCGACGAGTCGATGCAGTTGTTGGCGCGGCCAGGCTGCTCCGGTCCGCCGTCGTTCACCAGTCGCCCGTACGGATGGGTCGACGGGTCCGCGAAGATCGCGTACCCCTGCGGGGTCTCAAGGCTCGCCGCGAGATCGTCCTGGAAGCGTGGATCCTCCAGCGGCGCCAGCTCACCAGGCCCGAACCGGCGGCTCTCCGGCAATGACGGGGCGGGGGTGGTGGTGAGCGCGCCATCCGTCGATACGCTGCCGTCATGGCCACGCCCGCCGACCTCTACGCCGCCATCCTCGCCCATCCCGACGACCTCGACCTGCGGCGACGCTACGCCGACGCCGTCGGCACCACCGACCCCGAGCACGCCGAGCTGATCCGCCTCGACCTCGACGGAATCCGCAACACCCGGGAGGTGATGCTCCTGCACCGGCGACTCCGCCAGCGGCTCGCCGCCGGCGTCACGCACCTGCTCGTCGACTGGCGGATCCGCAACGGCCTGATCGAATCGGTCACCATGACCGCCCGTGCCTTCATCGACCACAGCGAGCAGGTCTGGGCCCACCATCCCGTCCGCCATCTGGTCCTGGTCGAAGCCGCCGGCCTCATGACGGACGTCGCCCAGGTCGCCGGTCTCGACCGCCTGATCGCCCTCGATCTGCGGGGGAACCCGATCGGCGACGACGGGCTCGCCGCGCTCGTCGACTCCCCGCACCTGCGCCGACTTCGCTGGTTGGGCCTGGCCCGCTGCGGCATCGGACCGGCCGGGGCCGAGGCCCTCGCCGCCACCGGTAACCTGCCCGACCTGCGCTACGTCGACCTGCGACGCAACCCCGTCGAGGTCACCGCCCAGGGATACGGGCAGGACATCGACGGCAAGCCCATCTCGGTCGAGATGCCCCCGCTCGGGCGGGAACTGATCGCCCGGTACGGAGCCCTGCCCTGGCTGGACGTCCAATGGGGATGGCGCTGGCTCGGTGTCGGGTGGGAGGAGGTCTGAGGCGTCCGGCTCGGACGGGAAACCAGGGGTGGTCGGACCGTCACCTGGTGCGGCCGGCGGCGCCGGCCGGTTGGCCTCGGCGATCCGTTGAGCATGGAACCGGATGCTGGGCGCTATTCCCCGAGAGTCGGCCGGCAGCGCCCCGGCCTGACGGCGGATCGCCTCCCCCACCGTCTCGTCGACCCTGCCGAGCACCGGCCCAGCCACACTTGCCGCGCCCAGAATGCGTAGCTGACCACTGCCGTCGTGAAGTCCCAGCACATCGGCGACGCCTACCGGATCGGTCGCCGGCCCTTCGATAGGGGCGAGGTCGAGGTCGGGAAGCAGGCCGGCGACGCCGCCCGGGAAATCGGCCGCCTGCCCGATCGAGAGCACCACCCGGTCGTACGTCTGCCGGCTGCCGTCGGTGAACTCCACAAGGAAGCCACCGTCGACGGTGTGCCGGAGGCTGACGATCTCCCGCAGCGATCGATCGACCTGGCTCTGCACCGTCTCGGCGTAGGCACCGACGTCGGGCAGCGTGTTCCGCCGGTTGTAGCCACCGCCGAAGCTGTGCCGCAGGCGTGCCTCGGCGTCCTGATCCGGGTCACCGGTGAGCTGGTCGGGCGGCGGGTCCATGGCGCGGGCCGACCAGTCGACGCTCGCGGCGGGCGACGCCACTGCCTGCTCGATGTCCCACGCGCCGGAGGCACCCGCGCCGAAGACGAGTACCCGGTCACCGGGACGGTACGCGTCGGCGAGGTTCTGCCCACCGAAGTCGACAGGCGGCGCGGACGGCCGGGGATCACTGAACGATCCGTCCGGAGCGAAGCCCAGCCGGGCCCCGACCTCGGCCGGCACGGTACCGGCATCCACCGGCGTACCGTCGGGGTCGAGAACCTGACCGGTGGTGACGTCCACGGCGTAGCCGGACGTCGGGTCGACCACCAGTGGATCGGTGGGTCGCCCGGTCAGATCCGCGAGCAGCGGCAGATCCGACCGGCTGGCGCCGGGGCCACCGAGAACGGCTCGTACGGGCGGTGGCACGCTCTCCGGTGCGATCGGGTTGCCGTCCGGGTCCCGGAACAGCGGTGTGCTGCCGGAACGGTCGACCCGGTAGCCGGTGGTCGGGTCGACGTAGCTGCCGGTGGCGTCGGCCGGCACGCTCGGCACCCGCGACGGTCCCGGCCCGCTGGCGATGTCGACGGAGGTGGTGTAGATGTCCCGGCCGTTGACTGTCACCCGGAAGTTGGCGCCGTCGGGCCAGCCCGTGCCGTCGGCCGGTCGGGGCGTGATCGAGGTGGCGGTGCCCTGGTAGGTCGGCATGCCGGAGAGCGCCCGCGCCGCGCCCACCGCGTCGGCGAAAACGTCGGAGGGGGTGAACTGGGTGCCCTCCTCGGCCAGGTCGCCCGGCTGGAACGGCAGGCCAGGCAGCTCCAGCTCCGACGGGATCTGTCCCATCAGCAGCGCCTGGCGTTCCGCCCACGGGTCGTGTCCCTGCGAGATGCAGAGCACCGGCGGCAGGCCGTGGCCAGCGTCCGCAGCGGCGCCCATGGTGACGAAATCGGCGGTCGCGGCCCAGCCACCACCGATCACGAGCCGGTCGAAGACATGGTCAGGCGCCACACCCAGGGTGGCGTCCACCCTGGCGGTAAGTGTGAGGTCGGCCTGATCACGCAGCTCGGTGGCCTGTTGCGCCCAGGCACGCGCCTCGGCGCGGACAGCCGACTGGGCCGCCCGGATGTCCGCCACGAGCTGCTGCCCGTCGCTGTGCGCGAGCCCGATCAGGCTTTCCACCTCGGCGGCGAGCGGGCCCAGGTGATGGTGGATCAGGTCGAGGCGGGCGCGAGCCGCCTCCGGCCCCACGACCGGCGTGTTGCTGCCGAGCCCGTGCACGAGGTGCGCCGGTTCCTGTTCGAGGAGGCCGGAGGCGACGAGCAGGCTCAGCGCCTCGGCGCGGAGTTGCCCGGCGGTTCCCGGATCGTTGGCGGTGGAGCTGTCGGCGAGCACCACCCGCAGCTCAGCCAGCCGGCCGATGTCACGCGCGGTCAGCACGCGGGTGCCGTCGCCCTCCGGCCGGGCGCCCTCGGCGAGTGCGGTGGTGGCGTCGAACCGCAGTCCTTCGGCCCGTTGCTGGGCGAGCGTGTCCACTTCGGCGAGTGCCGCCGCCACCGCCCGCCGGACGTGATCCGGGTGGGCGCTCGTCGACACCTGTACGACGGCCCCGTCGCTGGTGTAGCGGATGGCGGCCACCGGCGCGACCGACGCGTCCGCTGCGGCCGGGGTCAACTCGACGCGTACCGGATAGGGGCCGTCGAGGGTGGCCAGGGTGACCGTGGCGGCGGCCGGGTCGGCACTGGCCCCGTCCGGCAGTGGCCCTGTGGTCAGGGCCGCCTCGACGGCGATTCTGGTACGCCCGGGGTCGGCGTCGAGCAGCGCGCCACCGAAGGTCGTACCGGCTGCCGCCTGCCGCAGGTCGGGGCCGTCTGGGTCGGCTGCGGGCCTGGAGTCGCCCGGTGGCGGCGGGCCGTCCACACCTGATGGCGCGGCGTCCCCGGCCGTTCCGACCGGCGGCGTCAGGCCGTCGGTTCCTCCGTCGGCCAGACCTGTCGACCCGTCATCCGGCCCTCTTGGCGGGCCTGCGTGTACTCCGTGATCAGCAGCGGTACCGGCAGACTCATCTGAACTGTGATCACTCCCGTCCGGTCGATGATGTAGCTCCCGTGGCCCAGTTGCCTGCCCTCCGCCCGTTCCTGTGGTGACAGCTGCTCCTTCGCCAGCCAGCCGAACTCGAACGGATGCAGCTCGATCTCGTTCGCCGTGCCCAGCAGGCGTCTGATCAGCGTCAGCGCCTCGTCCTCCGTCATCCGAAACCCTTTCCGCCATGGTCTCCATCGACCACAGCGCATACGTCTGCGACAGGTACGCGGCCGGGGGCTGCGGCCACGTCGTCCCTCGTTGCGGATCCCACCAGACCGGTCCGTCGGCGCCCTCCGGAAACACCACGACGAAGGCGTGCGAGTCCTGAAGCTGGACCTGGCCCCGGTCGAGGACGAGTTCCCCGGTGCGGGGATCTGTCCTGACCCATTCGGCCACGACGAGGGCCGCCGAGCCCGGACCGGCCGCCGCGACACGCTGATGAAGCTGCGCATACTGCTCGGCGACTGCCGCAGCGCGCTCGGCCGGGGTCGTGGGCAGCCCTTCCGATCCGCCGGACCAGTCGACGCCGAGCCATTCCTCGGCTCGGTCGAGCCCGCTCGCCTCGCCGGTGACGGTCTCGATCGAACCGTCCGGGCGGACGTCCGGCCAGCGGGGGAAGGACACCCGCGGGTCTCCGAAGAAGCTGGACAGCGCCGAGAGCGCGGAGTCCAGGCAGTTGTTGGCGCGCCCCGGCTGGCTCGGGCCACCGTCGTTGACCAACCGCCCGTACGGGTGGGTGGACGGGTCCGCGAACAGGACGTACCCGTCGGGCGTACGAAGGCTCTGCTCGACGTCCCACTGGTAACCCGGATCCTCCAACGGTGCCAGCTCACCCGGCCCGAGCCGCCGGGTCTGCGCCAACCCGTGATCGGTGTCGAGCGGCACCGACGACGGAACACTCGGCACATCCGGCGAACCCGGGCCAACGTCACCCAACGCTGCCGGGCCGCTCTGGGCACCTGGGACGGCCGCGGTCAGCCCCCCGAGCGGCAGATCTCCGTCAGCTCGTCCTCCGTCGGCAACGGCACCGTCGCGAAGTGCGCCACCTGGCGCTCGGCCGTCGCCCGGTCGACCTGCTGGATCTCGTGGCGTTCCGGATTCGCCCACAGGATCGCCGCTGCCACGTCCGGCCGGAACGTCCACGCTCGCTTCGGTCGATCCCAGATCACCGCCTGGGTCGGCCCGGTGCTGTCCGCCTCCACGATCAGGTTCACCGGCGGGCCGTCCGGATCCTCCGGTCTCCGGAGGAGGAAGTAGCCGAACGTCAGCGCTGCCATGCACGCCCCCCATCAGGTCAGGGTCCAGACCCGGCAGGTCGGACGCGGCCAATCCTCGCGCGGCGAGCACGTCGGCGAACGTCAGGCCCTGCTGCCCGAGCCAGTCGAGGTACGACTCCCGGATACT
The DNA here is from genome assembly GCF_016863575.1 of Micromonospora sediminimaris. Classification (NCBI taxonomy): domain Bacteria; kingdom Bacillati; phylum Actinomycetota; class Actinomycetes; order Micromonosporales; family Micromonosporaceae; genus Micromonospora; species Micromonospora sediminimaris. Next base: position 52,386 of record NZ_BOPD01000034.1, on the reverse strand, counting down.
CGCCTGCCGGGGCGACGCCATCCACTTGGCGAAGCTGGTGTCCTTCGGCGTGTCGAACCGGGCGCTGTCCATGCCCCCCGGCATGCTCGCCGCGATGCCGTTGGCCTTGTTGACGGCCAGGATGTCGAGGAACGCGTGTACGCGGGCGGCCGGCGACTGCGCCGGGTCACGCATCACCTCGTACTGGTCATGGGTCTGTTTGCCGACGTTGTAGCTGGTGTCGGTCGGGAACTGCAGCTCGAAGGTACGCCCGGACGGTGCGGTGAGCGTGCAGTTCAGGCCGAAGAAGCGATTTCCGGGGTGCCAGAAGTTCTTCAGGTCGGTGACCTGGTAGCCCTGGGCCTCCAACGAGGTGAGGAGCGCATCCACCGCCGGCCCGTACGCCTCGGACTCCGGTCCCCGCACCGAGAACCGCACCACGTCGTTGACGGTGTCCAGCGCCGAACCGATGTCGTACCCGAGAGGCTCCAGCTCGGTGCGGAACTTGCGAGCCAAGGACTCGGCGCCCTTGACCCGGTGCTGCTCGCCGAGGGTGCTGAGCGCGTCGGCGCCGGTCAGTCCGAGCTGCGCGTTCACCTCGGCGTTGACGCTCTGCAGGTCGGCCAGGATCTGGTCGGCCTCAATCTGGGCCTCGGTCAGCGCGTCGAGCAGAGCGGCCTGGTCGGTGTCCGGCAGCCCGTCCAGGTAGGGACTGTCAGGTGCGGCGTCGGAGTCGTTCAGTCCGTCGGATCCGGGGCCGGCCAGACCTGCCGGCCGGTGATCCGGCCCTCCCGGCGGGCCGCCGCGTACCGTTTCATGATCAACGGTGGTGGCAGGCTGGGATGCACCGTCACTACTCCCGTCTGGTCGATGATGAAGACCCCCTGACCCAGTTGCCGGCCCTGCGTCCGCTGCTGCGGGGAGAGCGTCTCCTGGGCTGCCCAGCCGAACTCGAACGGGAACACCGCCACCGGGTTGTCCGTCCCCAGCAGCCTGGTCATCAGTTGCCGGGCTTCCTCCCTGCTCATCGGCATGGGCGGGCTGCACCTCCATCGACCACAGGTTGTGCGTCAGTCCAACATAGTCGCCGGGCAGCGGATCGGTGGTGGTGCTGCCGAACTGCGGATCCCACCACACCGGCCCGTCCGCGCCTTCCGGAAAGACAAGCAGGAAGACGTGCTCACCGGCGGGCTGCGTGTTGCCCTCGGCGTCGAGCAGCGGGTCCCCGGTGTTCTCGTCGAACTGGATCCAGTCGACGGCGATGACCGCTGCCGCGCCCGGGCCCGCGTCGAGAACCCGCTGGTACAGCTGCTCATACTGGTCGGCGAGTGCGGCCGAACGCTCGGCGGGCGTACCCGGTAGGGCGTCGTTGTCGCCGGTCCACTGGCCGCCGATCCAACTCTCGATCCGGCCGAAGCCGTTCAACTCACCGAGCGTGGTGTCGACCGTCCCGTCGTCGAGCCGGTCCGGCCAACGCGGATGAGAGACCTGCGGATCCCCGTAGAAGCTGGCCAGCGCCGCGAGGATCGTGTCGACACAGTTGTTGGCCCGGCCAGGCTGGTCCGGCCCGCCATCGTTGATCAACTGACCGTACGGGTGGGTCGAGGGGTCGGCGTAGACCTCGTACCCCTCCGGGGTCCGCAGGCTGTCCTCGACATCGTCCTGGTACTGCGGATCCTCAAGTGGCGCCAACTGGTCCGGCCCGAACTGGCGCGTGTCCGGCATAGGCCAGCCCTGCATGTCCGGCCAGACGGCCGGAGCGGGGTTCCCATCAACGTCCGGATCCGTGGTGCCCTCAAGGCCCGGGTCGGGATCACCCTCAGGATTCGGATCGCCCGGTGTCATGCCGGAGTCACGCGGGTCGGCCGGTGTCCCGGCGATGTCCGCGTCGGGCGGCGGTCCTTCCGGGCTGTTCGGGTCGATCGTCCCGTCGGAACTGTTCAGGTCGCCGCCCGGCGTACGGTCCGGGTTGTTCGGGTCGGCGACTGTGCCCGGCCGGCCGGTCGGGGAGTCATTCTGGTCCCGACCTCCCGTCGGCACGTCGGCGGTTGAGGCCGGCGGGACCGGCGCCGGCGTGCTGGCTTCGGGCACAGCGTTACTGATCGGATCGCCCTCGGCATCCAGCACGATCGACCAGACGCCGTCCACTCGGCCGGCGTGCAGTGGACCGCTGTCGGAGATCATCTGATTCTGACCGTCAAGCCAGATGATGGTGCCGTTGTGATTGACAGCATTCCAGGTGTGTGCGCCAGATCCGTCAGCCCAGCTGGTGACGATCAACGCCGCAGACCCCGGACCTGCCGCGCGGAGGGCCTCGGCGATCGCGTCCAGCCCAGATGTTCCGACACCCTGGTGGGCGAATGATGCTCCGAGTGCTCGCTCTTGCCGCCCGGTGCTGCCGGTCTCAACCGTCGTCGACGGCGCAGTTGCTGCGGCCACCTCTGGCCTACCGAACCAGGTAGACAGCACCGAAAGTCCGACGTCGGCGCAGTTGGTGTCCCGGCCAGGCACGGCTGGCCCACCGTCATTGATCAACCCGGTCCATTGGCCACGCGGATCCGGATGTACCAAAGGCCGCCCTGTCGCCTGATCGGCTGGAATGGCATCTTCCAGAGCCTGCTGGTCGATCGGGTCAGGCGGAACCAGGCCCTCGGGCTGCCCGTAGGGGCGGCTGTCGCTGAGCGGTGGGCCGACGCCAACCCCACCCGGTACAGGAGGTTGGTAAGCACTAACGTCCCGATCCGGGTCCGTTATGGGCTCGACGTTGAACTGCGGCAGAAAATGTGCGCAAGATCGGCACGGCGGTCGATAATGGCCGAGATCGTAGGTGACGCCGTCCGATCTAGCCTGTTTGACCTGGTGAGTAACGATCTTTGCGCCTTGCAGAGCATCCTGGGCGTACTGCTCGAAGGTGCCGGGCTCTCCGGCGTTCCGCCATTGCTGTTCCAGTAGGTAGAGCTGGTCGGAAACCAGGGCGACCTCGGCACACTTTCCGTGCCCGCCACCCACACCGTCGACAAGGGTCGCCGCGATGCGGTCCAGTGCGGCCTGGGCGAGCGGATGTACCCGGGGCTGTGTGGGCGGTTTCGTGCCTCGGTCGGTGGTCATGCTGGTGTGCGTGGTGATGCTGCCGTCGGGCATCAGCAGCGCACCGGCCATGCCGGGCTGCTTGCCCTTGGATATCGTTCCGGCCTTCACCTCTCGTCGGACAGTCTCGGCAAGCGTCCGTGACGCCTCGATCAGCGCGCGCTCGGCTTCGGGGCCGTTCGGATCACCGTCGACCGAGGTCGGAGCCAGTTGCCAGCTGTAGGTGCCGCGGCCGGTCGGCCCCTCGGACCGTTTGAGGGTCTGCGGGTCGACCGGGCCGGTCGCTGTCTCGGGACCGGGGTTTGTCGGCCCGCTCTGGAGGGTGCCGCTGCTGGTCGGCACCGGGATCACGACCGGCCCGTCGGTGCTCTGCTGCGCCTGGTCGGTCCGCTCAGGGTTCGGGTCCGCGGCCGTGTCCGTGCCGGCGGGGGGAGTGGCGTCGACAGGGGGCGTCGTCGGCTCGATGCCCGCGGTCTGTGCCGGCACCGTCGGGGTGAGCGGGTCTGCTGGCGCAGGTGTCGCGTCCGGCCGAGGCATGGACTGCGCCGGTTGGGCGGGCGTAGCCGGCTGTTGGGTAGGCCCGGCCTGCTGGGTGGGTCCGGCGGGCTGGGCCGGGTTCGTCGTGGTCGGGCCCGCAGCGGGCGCGAGGGAGATCGAGCCTGCCGTGTTCGCCGCTGTCGGATTGACCGCCGGCCCGACCGGCGTACCCCGGCCGGGTGTCGGTTGCGTGGTGTTGCCGGAGGGCTGCTGGGTGTTCGTGCCCGTGGTCGGTGTACTGCTCGTGGTCGGCGTCGAGGCGCTTGGGGTGTTCGCCACCTGCGGGCCGGTCGTGGCGGGTGTGCCGGTGGTGGGCGTCGGGTTCGTCGCGGTGGTCGGTCCCGTGGGCGCGGCCGTGCCGGGAGGAGTCCCTACCGCCGGGGCGGTTGGTGGCGCCGTCACCGGGGCTGTCGTACCCGGTAGGACGGTGGGTGGCGCATCCGGGGAGACGGACGGGCCAGCGGTGTCGACCGGCCCGGCGTCGGTGACGGCAGGCACCGGGCTGTCGGTCACCGTTGCACCGGTCCCGGTCGAGCTGTCGGCGGGCGGCGCGGCGGTCACGTCCGACGGTGCGCCCGTGACCAGCCCACCGTCGGCCCGGACCGTCGCCTCGCTCGTCGTCCGGTCGCTGACGCTGGTGTCGGTGTTCGTGCTGGTCCGGTCAGTGCCAGGTGATTCGGTGACCGGCGCACTCCGGCCGTCCGACCCGCCTCTCTGGTCGTTGGTGGCAGTGCCGCCGTCCCCGACGCTGTCGCTGACGGCCGGGGTGCCGTCCGGCGTCGTGGCCGCCACGTCGCCGGGCACTCCCACCGGGGTCCCGGTGGAGCCGTCGGTCAGCGACGGGTCGGCGACCGTCGCCGTGTCCCCGGTCGGCGCCCCGGCATCCGCTGCGGGTGCACCGGAACCATCGTTCGTCGGCGTCACCGAACCGTCCGCCGACGGAGGCGTGAGGCTGATCGAGCCCGCTCCGCTGTCGGGGACCGTGCCGGTGCCGTTCTGGCTCGTGCCGCCGCCCGTGTCGCTCGTCCCGGCACCGGAGGTACCGCCCGCGCCGTTGGAGGTGCCGGCACCGTCCGAGCCGGAGCCGCCGACACTCGTCCCGGCATTACCCCCGGAGGCGGCCGAACCGCCGTCCGACGCCGAGCCTGTGCCGCCACCGGTCGCGCCGGCACCCGACGTGGAGCCACTGCCGGTCGCGCCGGCACCGGCGCCGTTGGCGCCTCCACCGAGGTCACCCAGGCCACCGACGCCGCTTGCGTCTCCGACGCCGACGCCGGGACCGGTCCCGCCGACGGGGCCGGCATTCGGCGCGACGTCGAGCCCCATCCCGCCGAGGATCGCGTTCGTGCCCCGCGCCATCAGGTTGCCGGTGGCACCACCGGCGAGGGTCGCTCCGGTGCGGCCGGCACCGCTGGCGAAGCCGCCCAGGAACGCGTCCGCGCCCGGCATGGCCCACTGCCCGTTGATCGTGCCATTGGCGAGCACACTGGCGGCCGGCGAGATGATGGCGTTCTGGGCACCGGAGGCGAGGCTCGTGCTGCCCCAGCGGACCACGCCGCTGCCTCGGAAGGAGAGCTGGGAAGGGCTGAACGAGAACGGCATGCGGGGTGCCACTCGCCGGCCGGCCCAGTTCATGCCGGTGCCGAGTACCGCGCCGTAGGCGCCACCCACGCCAGCGGTGAGGGTCCGGTTGCCGTCCCACTGCCGCCGCGTGCCGGTGTGCATCTGGTACGCCTGGGCACCGACGTCGATGATCAGCTCCTCGCCGATCTCCTCCACCAACTCACGGCCGAGGCGATTGAGGCCCTGCCGGAATCCCTGGCTGGTGGCCATCTGGCCGAGCCGGGTGCCCGCCAGCCGCAGCGCGGCTCGCATTCCCGCCCGGGTCAACAGCTGCCGACCCATCTGAGCGATCAGTCGCCGGAAGGCGATCGTCACCGCCTGCCGGCCGCCAGCCAGGATGCCCGGGATGGCGCCGGCGGACACCCCGCCCAACCAGGCCATCAGGAGCGCGACGAAGACCGCGATGACTGTGATGATGACCGCGATCAGCACGGTCAGCTTCGCGTACTCGATCTCCAGAGCGGCCTGGTCGCAGCCGGCAGCGTACGCGGCGGAGATCTCCTGAATCAGTGGCAGGCCGGTGTTCGGGTCCACACCGATCTGGTTCCACAGTCCGCCGAACGCCTCGCCGGCGCCGCCGCCCCAGCTCTGCAGGATCCTCATGACCGCCGGATCGGCTTGGCCAAGTGTTTCGCTCACCGCGTCGGCCAACGCCTGCCACGCGTCGGCCAACTCCCGCATCCGGTCCTCGTCGCCGCTGGGCCAGGCCTCTCCGGCGCTCACCCAGCAGATGGCGTCCCAGACCCACGCGTACTCGCCCAGCGAGTTCCTGGGATTGGGTATCGCCACCCCTGAAGCCCCTCTGTCCGATGTCGACCCGTAGCGGGTGAGCTGCTACTTGTCGTCTCCGCCGAACAGCGTCTTGACCATGTCGTCGGTGTCGACCGTGCCCTCGACCGCCCCCTTGACGGTGGGCCCCAGCACCTCGACCAACGGCACCAGATCCGCGGCGAGGTCGAGCACCCGCTGCGCCGGCTGATCGTCACCACCGAGGTAGTTCTTGTTGAACTCGTTGCCCGGCTCGTCGTCACCCCAGGGACTCGGCCTGGCGGCGTTGAGAGTGTTGATCGTGGCGGCGACATTGCTCCAGGCCGCAGCCAACCGAGCACCGGCCGCGCCGAGCTCGTTGGCGCCCTCCAGGGCAGCGTCGGGCTTGACGAAGGTCTCGCGAAGGTCGCTCATCGTCTCTCCTCCCCGGGCAGATCGCTGTCCAACTGACGGAATATGCCGTCCAGATCATGATCGATGTACGCCTGGAACTGACTGTCCGGTACGAATGGACGGAGCAGCTTTTCGACCTCGGCCATGGCCTGCTCGGTAGCGCGCCGGATCGTCTCGGTGACCGTGGCGGAAAGCTCTTTCGAGTTGGGCCGGCGGTAGATACGCGGATCGAACTCGACCTTCGTCACCTGACCACGAGGACCGACCGTGACGGTCACCAGGCCGTCTTCGGAGGTGACGGTCGCCTTCACCGTCTTGATCTGCTGTTGCAGGTCGCCGACGCCGGAGCGCATCCGCTCGAACTGCGCCATCAGTTCGTCGGCACGGGCGCGCAGCGCCTGTACGTCCATGGCGTGTTCCTCCCCGCGCAGGTCCCATCCGCCGCCCACGCCCGGGCGTGACAACTCGACCATACTGAATGGGCACGACATCGGTGTGCCCGGTCTGGCGGCGGCCCGCCGCTAGGATGCAGCGGGACCGGTTGACGGGAGGCGTGCAGACATGTTCCGGGACCGTCCTGTCGCGACGTTTGCGCTGATGGGGACGCTGTTGACCACGGCTCTGACGATTCCCGTCGCGAGCCCGGCGGCTGCCGCACCGGCGATTTGCGATAATCCGAGCGATCCGGGAGAGGTCAACACCGAGACTCCCTGGCACCAGCGGTGGCTCGCCCCGCAGCGGGTGTGGCCGTTCAGCACCGGCACGGGAGTGCGGGTCGCGGTCGTCGACTCCGGCACGGACAGCAGTCACCCGCAGTTGGCCGGTCGGGTGGCCACCGGCTTCGACGCCCTGCGCGGCACGCCGGGGGGCGACGTGGACTGCGTGTCCCACGGCACCGCCGTGGCCAGCATCATCGCCGCTCGCCGCCAGGACGGAGTGGGCTTCCACGGTCTGGCGCCGGACGTCACGATCGTGCCGGTCCGGGTCAGTGAACGCAACGCGAACGAGGGCCCGGGCGCTGGCGGCGAGACCGTCACCGGGGCCGTCTTTGCGCAGGCCATCCGCCACGCGGTCGACGACGGTGCCGATGTCATCAACCTGTCGGTGACCTTGTACCAGCCGGATCCTGACGTTGAGCAGGCCGTCCGGTACGCGCTGGAGAAGGACGTCGTGCTGGTCGCCGCCGCCGGCAACCAGCACCAGGACGGTGCCCGCCCCGATCCGGTGCCCTACCCTGCGGCCTACGACGGCGTGATCGGCGTGGGCGCGATCGACCAGTATGGGGCCCGGATCCGGCAGTCCCAGATCGGGCCGTACGTGGACATCAGCGCTCCGGGCGGTGCGGTGGTGGCGGCGACCAGACTGGCCGGACACAACACCTACGACGGGACGAGTTTCGCCGCCCCGATGGTGAGTGCGACCGCCGCCCTGATCCGCGCGGCGGAGCCGAACCTGTCGGCCCGGGAAGTCACCAGACGCCTCCTGGCCACCGCCGATCCGGCCCGGGGCGACGCCACACGCGGCTACGGCAGCGGCGTGGTCAACCCGTACCGGGCGGTCACCGAACGACTGACCACCGGGGACCCGGTGGCCCAACCGCCCCTGCCCGAGGTGCCGTACGACGCAGCGGCGCAGGCCCGCGCGGACCGCTGGGCGGTCTTCGGCCGGCTGGCCCTCTGGATCGGCCTCGCGCTGGCCATGGTTGCGGTCGGTGTCGGGGTGCTGGCCACACTGCTACCGCGCGGCCGTCGCACCCGTTGGCGGCCCACCCGCCCGTCGGCACCGCCCCCGAGCGAGCCCGAGATCGACGAACCCGAGGAGGCTTTCTTCCGGGTACCCAATTCGATGCCGCGCGGTTGAGCGCGGCGTCGCCAGTCACCGGACGGCGAGTGCTTTCTTGCGGCGCAGACGGCGATGGCCCGGCGCGGGGCCGGGCCATCGGTGCTGCGATCTCGGTTCAGCCGCCGAACTTCGCGCGGTTCGCCGCCTCGCGGGCCTGCATCTTCGCGGCCGACTCACGAAGCGCCTTCTCGATCCGACCAAGCAGGTCACGAAGGTCGTTGGCGGCCGACTCCCACTCAGTCTGCCGCTGGAAGTACGCCTCCCGGGCGTCGCCGTCCCAGGTGGCCAGCAGCGGCGCGATGCCGGACTTGAGCCCGTCCAGCTCACCGGTCATGTTCCGGACCGCACCGCTGCAACTGTCGGCGGCGGCGTTCAGCCCGGCGAAGTTGTACCGAATCTCCGTCATGAGTCTTCTCCCCCGTCAGAGCTTCAGCGCCGCGGTGATCTGACCGGCGGTGGCACCCGCGCCATCCATGTCGGCCCGGATCTCCTCGTCGCTCACGTCGTAGTCCTTACCCGCAGACCCGACCGCCTCGGCGATCGCCCGCAGCGCGACGTTGAGGCGGGCCATGTCCTGGTCGAACCGCTCACGCACCTGCTGGAAGGAACCGGCACCAGCGCCCTTCCACTGGTCGTACAGCGGCGCGAGCTGGTCCATCAGCGAGTTGAGGTTGCCGGTGAGCCGATCGGCGACGGCATCGACGTCACCTTCGGTCTTCAGCATCAAGCCGGTGTCGGTGTTCATCGACATGGCGGAAGTCACCCCCGTCCTCAATTGATCGCCCCGACTCACCGGGGCGTCCTGTCAGTCGGTGCTCGCGCACCATCGTCGTACGAACGGTAACGGGTCGTGTCCAGCCCGCGCTAGACCGTTGCTCGACCCGCATTTCCATTGTGGCTGGTCAGGTCACTCCGGGTCGAGGGCGAGTTTCGCCGTCGTCGGGTCGAGTACCGGCCCGGCAGGCAGGCGGACCACCAAACTTGCAGGCAGCCGTACCGGCCGTACCTCCGAGTAGCCGAGAATGGCAGGTACGCCCTCGGACGCCAGTGGGTAACGGTGACCCAGGTCGGTGACCAGGTTCAGAGTTCCCGTCTCCTGGTCAGGGGAGGAGACCGCAGCGACCAGAACGCCGTGACCCGGCTCGATCACGACCCGGTCGGCGAGCGGGATCCCGTCACCCGTCTGCTCACCGGTGCGTACCGGCTCCCGAACCGGTTGGACCTGCGCGTCGAGCAGCAGTGTCGGTTCATCGGCGCCCGGTTGGTAGGCCGCGCAGATCGCCGGCTGGTCGCCGGCCAACCGAGCGATCTCCGGCCGCTGCTCCGGCGCGCGATGCCGCCCCTGGGCCGGCGCGGCTGCCTTGGGCGCCGAGGCGGCGGTACCGGCGGCCAGTTCGATCGGGTAGGGCCTCGCCTCTCCCGGGTACGCCAACTGGGTCTCCCCGTCGGCCATCACCACATCCGCCTGAAGTGGGGTGATCGGCGCCAGCCTCGTCCGTTCGGCGAGGTAGTACTGGCGGCTGCCGCCCTGGCTCTCCACCACGAAGACCTGGCCGACCCGGGCGTCCGGCAACGCCGTCGAGGGAGTCCCCCGGTCGGCCACCCGTCGAGGCGCGATCGGCTCTCCGGCCGGCAAGGCGTTCAGCCACGCCCCACCCACCTCCACCACTGGCTCGGCGCTCATGGTGAGACCCTCCAACACGATTTTCTCGCTGCGGATCTCGTACCGATGGTCACGCCAGACCAGATGCAGCCGATCAGTCTTGCGGTCGCGCACCAGCAGCGCGCTGTCACCCGGATCACGCCCGCCGCCGGGTGCCCGCCCGACGGTGAGCACGGTGGTGGCGACGATACCGCCGGCCGCGTTACGCGCCGGCTGGGTACAGAGGGTCCAGGGACCGTCCAGGATGCGGCCGGCCGGAGGCAGCGCGTCCGGAGCGAACGGGATGCCTATGCGCGGGCCACGCGGGGTGCCGACGAGCGAATTGCGCGAGACCGAGACGGTCGGTGCCGCTGTCTCCATGGCCAGCAGGGCAGACGCGTAGTTGAGCACCGGGTGCAGCCGTCCCTCCCGGTACAGATAGCGGGTACCGGTCTCCTTCTCCAGGATGACCGCACCGCCCTCCTTCCACTTGGTTGCGCCGCCGGGACGCAGCAGTCCGTACACTCCCACAGCGGCCAGGCAGAGCACGGCCACCATGATGCTGGCGAAGCCGGCACCACCGAGCCGGCGGAAAGGTGCCGCCTCCGGATCGGGCTCGCGCGCCACCAGCGCGGAGGTCATCCGCTGCACGAAGAACTGGTACGACTGAACCTGGTCCCGCCGCGACGGCATGGCACCCCTCCCCTGGCGTACGCCGGCACGGTCACGAACTCCGGACCGCGGTGCCTACCATAGGCACGGCGTCGAGCCGACCGGTGCCCGCATCCGGAGTCGGCCTGCGTAACCGACGACGGCAGCCCGAGGAGTCCTTCGATGATCAGCCGCGACGAGGCCCTGGCCATCGCCCGCGAATGGGCCGACGAGCGCCGGGTTGCATTCGACGTGACCCTGTTCGAGTTCGACCTCGGTTACGTCGCCTGCCTCGTCGAACCGGTCGCCGCCGCGACCGACGGTCCGCCCCTACCGCCCCCGGCCACCGGTTACCCCCGAGCCGTCATCGACCGAGAGAGCGGCGAGGTCTCCCAATGGCCCTCACTGCCGTGGCAGACCATCGCCGAGCGGTACGCGCAACGCCGCGCCGCCGAGGGGCGCTTCCCTCCCGACGTGCGGCACGTGCTGGAGCAGGCCGGTTGGTTTCCTGGCCGTGATGCCAGCGCGGCGGTCGACCACTGGATGGTCCGCTTCGCCGACGAACTCGCCGGACTGGAATGCCCACCCGTCGCACGTGCTGCGCTTGTGGAATTCGGCGGCCTACGGCTGCCTCAGTTCGGTCGGAGCGGCCGTCCGGGCGGCGGCTTCATGAGCTTCATCCACCCCACTCGTGGTGGGGTGGTCACGGACGCGGCCCGAGACTTCGCCGAGGAGTTCGACAACCCGGTCTACCCGATCGGCAACAACGAGGACGGACCGTCCGAACTGGTCGCCGACGCGCAGGGGCGGGTGTTCATGCTGCACTGGGCCGATTACTTCTTCGTCGGCCCGGATATCGACTCCGCCATCGTCAAGCTGATCCGGGGCGGCCCGATGGCTGAGGCCAGCGACCGCGACTGGTGACGGACCCGTCAGCCGTTGATGGCGCGCATGAACGCGTACAGGCCGAGCACGCTGCACGCGACCGGGACCACGGCCAGCTGGAGCAGGATGTCGAACGTGTCGCCGAGCCGGGCCAGTCGGGGAGACGGGGCACGCCGGCTGTAGGCGAGCCCGGCGGCGGCTGACAGCCCGGCCGCGACCAGGGCCACCGGCAGGACGGCCAGCACCCGGGCGCCGGTCGACGCGTCGGTCGCACCGACGAGGGGCAGCAGCCCCAGGCCCACCAGGCCGACGGCGAGCATCGGCACCCGGTGCCGGACCGTCGACACCAGTCGGGCGCGCAGCAGGTAACCCAGCGAGATGATGCTGGCGAGCAGCAGCGCGGAGAGCGTGCCGGTGGCGGTGAGCACGATCAGGCCGGCGATGGTGACGACGAACGCCCCGAAGATCATGCCGGTGAAGACCTCGTCGGCCCGGGCGGTGGCCTGGTAGATGACTTCCCGCTTCGGCTGCGGCTCGTCGCGCAGCAGGTCTGCGGCGGTACGCGGCAGCGCCGGCATAGGCATCTTCCCGAGCCGCACGGAGAGCAGCGGCATCGCCGGCAGCAGCAACGTGACCGCACCGACCACGATCGCACTGCCCTGCGCGGCATCCATGGAGCCGAGCGCGAGCAACCCGCCGGCCATGCCCCAGAAGCCGACGAAGACCGCCGCCACGAAGACCCGCGTCGCGTCGCCCACCCCGAGCAGCCCGAGCAGCCCGGAGAGCAGCAGCACGGCGGAGCCGAGCAGCACGTGCGGGGCGCCCAGCGCCCAGACCGACTCGCCGGTGCCGATCACCAGGACGCCGCCGACGAAGGCGTAGGGCAGGCCGGCGGCGGCAACGACCGCGCCGGCGAGGGAGTCGGCCATCGCCCGGGACAGCACGATCCCGCAGACCAGCAGCAGCCCGGCCGCGCCGAGGGCGACCGCACCACCGAGCCAGCCGGGCTCCTCGGATGTCACGATCACGACGAGGCCGAGCAGCAGCAGCACGCCGGCCACGATCAGACCGGTCAGCCGGGTCGCGAACGGGCTCCAGACCACCCCGCGTCGTCGGGCACCGTCGGCAACGGCCTCCATCAGGTCGTCGTACGCCAGCTCCGGCCACTCGGTGCGCCGCGGCACCAGGTGCAGCGTCTCGCCGTCGCGGACGTTCTGTGCGGCCAACGTACGGCTCAGGTCGACCGGGCTACCGTCGCTGCGCCGCAGCATCCAGCCGCCGTGGCTGGTGCCGTCCGACGGTTCCTCGTCGGCCTGCCGCAGCACGGCGGGTAGCAGCCCGACGAGCGGCAAATGCTCAGGTAGGGCGAGGTCCAACCGTCGGTTGGGGGCGATGACGGCGATGCGCGCGAGTCCGGTTCCGGCCTGGGTGACCACTAACGACCCCTCGGTACGAGGAGCGGGCCGACGGCCCGCGGCTGTCCTGACGGGCAAAGGCTACCTACCATGTGCCGGTGACGCGGGGGGCGGTTCACCGCGGCGCACCCAGACCCAGGAGAGGCGACGGAGGTCTGTCACGTGAGCACGGTGGTCGTCAAGCGACCCGCCCGCCAGCCGGAGCCGGAGTATCCCTCCGGCGAGGTGCTGCTGGACGCGCCGCCCGAGGTGCCCGCGCCGAGCGGTAAGGCGTGGGGGCAGATGCTGATGCTGCTGCCGATGCTCGCCGGCTCGTTCGCGATGGCCCTGATGTTCGCCGGTCGAGGCGGGTCGACTCTCGGCTACGTCACCGGTGGCCTGTTCGGACTCTCCGCCATCGGGATGCTCGCGTCGCAGTTGACCAACAACTCCGGCGGCCCGGGCAAGCAGGAGATGCTGCAGAAGCGCCGCGAGTACATGACGCATCTGTCCCGTCAGCGGCGTCGCGTACTCAAGACGATCCGTAAGCAGCGCGAGGCGGCGTTCTACCGGCACCCGGACCCGGATGTGCTCTGGTCCCTGCCGCTGGGGCCCCGGCTGTGGGAGCGGCGACGCGGCGACGTGGACTTCGCCACCGTACGCATCGGCCTCGGGCCGCAGGAACTGGCGACGCCGCTGGTGCCGCCACCGGCCACGTCGTTGGAGAAGCTGGAGCCGATGTGCGCGCTCGCGCTGCGCCGGTTCCTCACCACCTACGGCGAGGTACCGGACCTGCCGGTGACCATGGCGCTGAACGGATTTGCCCGGGTGCACCTGCGTGGCGACACCGAGGCGGCCCGGGGCATGGTCCGGGCGGTGCTCGCCCAGGCCACCGCGTTTCACGCGCCCGACGACATGCTCGTCGCGATCTGTGTCGCGCCGGACCGGCGGGCCGACTGGGAGTGGACGAAGTGGCTTCCGCACGCCCTGCACCCGTCGCGCACCGACGCGCTCGGCCAACTGCGCCTGGTGGCACCCTCGGTGACCGGCCTGGAGGCGATGCTCGACGACGTGCTGGCCAGCCGGCCCCGGTTCAACGCCAGTGGCGGTACGCCGCAGGTCGCCGGACCGCACGTGCTGGTGGTAATCGACGGTGGCGACACCGCCGGGTCGGATCACCTGATGACCGAGGGCGGGGTGGAGGGTGTCACCCTGCTCGACCTGTCCACGCCGGCACCGCGCCTGCTCGACCGGGCGCGGCTGGTGCTGGAGGTGTCGGCGGAGCGCCGGCTGCACAGCATCACGGTGGATGGTCCGGCCGAGATCGGCCGGGCCGACGAATGCCGGGTGGCCGAGCTTGAGGCGTTGGCCATGCAACTCGCCCCGCTACGGCTCTCCGCCGCCTCCCGGGGCAGCGGCGACACGCCACTCACCACGGAGCTGGGCCTGGCCGAGCTGCTCGACATCGGCGATCCCTACGAGTTCGACGTGGATCGGGCGTGGCAGCCACGACCCAACCGCGACAAGCTGCGGGTGCCGATCGGGGTGGGTGCCGACGGCGGGCCGGTGGAACTGGACCTGAAGGAGTCGGCGCAGGACGGCATGGGGCCGCACGGGCTGCTCATCGGCGCGACCGGCTCCGGCAAGTCGGAGCTGCTGCGCACCCTGGTGCTGGCGCTGGCGGCCACGCACTCCTCGGAGAGCCTCAACTTCGTGCTTGTCGACTTCAAGGGTGGTGCCACCTTCACCCGGCTGGACGGTCTGCCGCACACCAGCGCGGTGATCACCAACTTGGCCGACGAGCTGCCGCTGGTGGACCGGATGACCGACTCCATCAACGGTGAGCTGGTCCGTCGGCAGGAGTTGCTCCGCGCGGCCGGCAACTACGCCTCGCAGCGTGACTACGAGAAGGCCCGGGCGGCGGGCGCGCCGCTGTCTCCGCTACCGAGCCTGCTCATCATCTGCGACGAGTTCTCCGAGCTGCTGACCGCCAAGCCGGACTTCATCGACATGTTCGTGCAGATCGGCCGGGTCGGTCGCTCGCTCGGCGTGCACCTGCTGCTGGCCAGCCAGCGTCTGGAGGAGGGTCGGCTGCGGGGACTCGACACCCACCTGTCGTACCGGATCGGTCTGCGGACCTTCTCTGCGATGGAGTCCCGGGTGGTGCTGGGGGCCACCGACGCGTACGAGTTGCCCCGGTCGCCGGGGCACGGTTACCTGCGTTTCGGCACCGAGCCGCTGGTGCGGTTCAAGGCCGCGTACGTCTCCGGCACCTATCGCAGCAAGACCGCGGCGGCGGTCGCGGCCGGCGACGGTGAGGACCGGGTACGCGAGTACACCACGTCCTACGTCGCCCCGCCGGTGACCCGTACGCCCAAGGAGGAGACCGCACCCGAGCCGAACGACGGGATGGGCGAGAGTGTGCTCGACATCCTGGTCGGTCGACTCGCCGGGCGAGGCAAGCCCGCGCACCAGGTGTGGCTTCCGCCGCTGGCCGAGCCGCCGACGCTGGACCAGTTGCTGCCTCCGATGACCGCGGATCCCGCCCGTGGCATCACCGTCGCGCACGCCGGCCTGCTCGGCGAGTTGCAGGTCGCGGTCGGCATCGTCGACAAGCCCTTCGACCAGCGTCGGGACGTGCTCTGGTTCGACCTGGCCGGTTCGGCCGGTCACGCGGTGATCGTCGGCGGTCCGCAGAGCGGCAAGAGCACCCTGCTGCGGACGGTCGTCACCGCCCTGGCGCTGACCCACACTCCGCGTGAGGCCCAGGTCTACTGCCTCGATCTGGGCAGCAGCGCCTTGTCGTCGCTGCGTGACCTGCCGCATGTGGGCTCGGTGGCGACCCGCCTCGACTCCGGCCTGGTCCGGCGTACCGTGGCCGAGCTGCAACTGCTGATGGGCGAGCGGGAGCGGCGGTTCGCCGAGCGCGGGGTCGACTCGATGGCCGAGTACCGGCGGGCCCGGCGGCACGGCCAGCACGACGACGACCCGTTCGGCGACGTGTTCCTGGTGATCGACGGTTGGGCGACGTTGCGGGCGGAGTTCGAGGACCTGGAGCCAACGATCAACGACATCGCCAACCGGGGGCTGTCCTTCGGGATCCACCTGATCGTGACCGCGAGCCGTTGGATGGATCTGCGACCGGCCGTCCGGGACGTCTTCGGCACCCGGCTGGAGTTGCGGCTGGCCGACGCCAGCGACTCCAACCTGGACCGGCGGGCGGCGATGAACGTGCCGGAGAAGTCACCGGGCCGGGGCATCACCCCAGACGGGCAACAGTTCCTGGCGGCGCTACCCCGAGCGGACAGCGCGCAGGAGGCGGAGACCCTGCCCGAGGGCGCGCGGAAGCTGGTCACCGACCTGGCCGCCGCCTGGCAGGGGCCGGGAGCGCCGCCGATCCGGTTGCTGCCGCCCGTGGTGCCGTACGGCAGCCTGCCGAGCACCGGCCGCCCGGGAATTCCCATCGGCATCGCCGAGGTGGACCTCCAGCCGGTGCAGGTGGACTTCGCCGCCGACCCGCACTTCATCCTGTTCGGTGACGGCGAGTCGGGAAAGAGCACCTTCCTGCGGGCGCTGGCGCAGACCATCGTCGACCGCAACGAGTTGACCGAGGCTCGGCTGGTCATCGTCGACTACCGGCGCAGCCTGCTCGGCGACATCGACACGCCGCACCTGATCGGGTACGGGTCGACCGCGCAGGTCACCGAGAGCATCGTCGCCGAGGTGGCTGGGGTGATGCGCGACCGGCTGCCACCGCCGGACATCAACGCCGAACGGCTGCGGGCACGCGACTGGTGGAAGGGTCCCGACCTGTACGTGCTGGTCGACGACTACGACCTGGTGGCCGGCGCGGGCAGCAACCCGTTGACACCGCTGCTGGAATTCCTGCCGCAGGCTCGGGACATCGGCCTGCACGTGGTCATCGCCCGGCGTACCGGCGGTGCCAGTCGGGCGCTCTACGAGCCGGTACTGATGCGGCTGCGGGAGATCAGCACGCCGGGCATCGTGATGTCCGGCAACCGGGACGAGGGGGTGCTGCTCGGCACCGTCCGGCCCGGGCCGCTGCCACCGGGACGGGGCTGGCTGGTGTCCCGGCGTGGCGGTACCCGGTTGGTGCAACTGGTGCACCTTCCGCCACGCTCTTGAGCCCGGTACGGGGTTGCCCGATCAGGCTACTGTCGGCCAGAGTGGACTCACGGTGCGCGGCTACGGGCCCCAGGGGGCAGCAGCCGCGCCGGCATCGTGTGAGCTGACGGGGGAGGGAACATGGGCGACGAGTGGCTCGTCGACGAACAGATCGACGTCGACATCCAGCAGCTGAAGGACTTCGCGCTGGCCATCCAGCGGGAGATGGAGACCAACTTCCAGCCCAGCTTCGACAACGGCCTGCGCCCCATGCTCACGGTGCAGGCACCGTTCGGTGGCGGCGGGATGAAGGAAGCCGCGTTCTTCCGGGGCCGGCACGACGAGAGCCGGATGGCCATTTCCCATCTGATGGGCGACGTGATGAAGGGGCTCACCGCCCTGAGCATGGCCGCCATGTCCATCTCGGCCGAGTACCTGACCGGCGACGCGCTGGCCCAGGCCACCAACGAGGACGTCTACAACGCGTTCACCGCCGTCGACGGTCAGGACACGCTCAGCGGCCGGTGGCAGGAGGGCACGGAGAACCCGGCGGACTCGGTGCCGGAGTCGGCCCTGAACCCGGCGCCGATGAATCCCTACCACGGCCTGGACTCCTGCCCGACGGGTGAGCAGCGCGAGGAGACTCCGGCGTGGGCGCAGTCGGAGGTCGTCGGTGAGGGGGCCGGCGCGTACGTGATTCACGGTGACGGCGAACGCATGCACGGCGAAGATCTCCGGCTGGACCAGTCGGATCTCCGGTGACGGTGGCACAGGCGAGGCCTGAGGAGCGGGGATGAGCGACGACTACTACGGCTGGCAGCCGGTCAGCTACCCGATGTACGCCGGCGTGTCGGATGACTACGCGGCCGAGCGGGCCGCCGGGGCCACGCCGTACGAGCCCACGGCCTGGGATTCGGTGAACATCGAGCAGATGTGGGAGTACGTCCGCAAGGAGAGTGACGAGCGGACGACTGCCCTCGCCGACATGTGGCGGCGAGCGGCGAGCCTGCTGCAGACCACTCGGGACAATCTCAAGCGTCACGCCGACTCCCTGGATGCCCGCTGGCAGTCGCCCGCGGCACGGGTCTTCATGTCCCGCGTGGGCGCCACGCTGCACTCACTCGATGAGTGGAAAACCGTGGCCAGCGACAACGCCACCGGTCTGGACCAGCTCGCCAGCAAGATCGGCACTGCCCAGCGGGAGATGAAGACGCTCTGGGAGGAATACCGCGCCGAGCAGATCCGGCAGGGGGAGCGCCGGACCGATGACGCGGGCGTCCAGGCTGTCGACCTGGTCGAATGGGTCCCGGGTGTCACAGGCAACGACGGCAAGTCGTACGAGGACGTGCAGAACGAGTACCACCAGCGCGCCAAGAACATCGCCAAGCCGCTGGCCGACCTCTACATCGACGTCTACATCTCAAACATCTCGCGGGGCGGGAAGTTCAAGGGTCCGACGGACGCGGTTATCACCAATCCGTCAAACGTGCCCCGCCCTGGCGCTCCGGGGGCTCCCCCGCCCGGCGCACCCGTGAACGGGGCCGCCCCGAACCGTCCGGCCATGCCCGGCCGGCCGGATCTGCCGACCCGACCCGGTGGGGCCGACGCGCCGACCGACGCCGCGCCACCGCCGCCACCAAATCTTCCGGAGGGCGTCGGTCTGGCAGGTGGCGCCGCAGCGCCGGTCGCCCCACCGCCGACCGCACCGCCGGTGACCACCGCACCCACGGCACCCGTGACTCCCGGTCCGGTGGTGCCGCCGGTGGCCCCGCCCGGGCCGCGACCGGGCAACCCTGGGCTGAACGCACCGAACTCAGCGCGACCTAACGCACCGAGGACCACCCTGCCGGGTGCGGGCGGTCCCGGCGCGCCCGGTGGCCGTGGGCCGGGGCCCAACCGGCCCACCCTTCCTGGGGCCGGCGGCCCGGGTAGCGGCTCCGGGGCACCGGGTGGCCGGAAAAGTCCCGCGCCGAGCCGCCCGACCTTGCCCGGCAACACCGGCGCTGGCGCTCCCGGCGGTGGCCGCGGTCGGCCGGGTCTGGGCAACCGGCCGGGCGCTTCGGCCACTCCGCCGCCGTCGAGTCCGCGGCTGCCCGGCTCCACCGCCCGCCCGAGTCAGCGCGGTGCCGCCCCCGGACGGCCCGCCGCACCTCCGCCGAGCCTCGGCGGTCAAAGGAGTGCCGCGCCGGGCGGGCCGCCCAAGGCCAGCGCTCCACCGAGCGGCAGATCGGCCGCCGGTAAGCCGGTGACCGGCGGAGGCGCTGCCGGCGCCCGACCCGATCTGAGCGGACGTGCCGCTGCGGGCACCGGGCGACCTGCGCCGACGACGGGGCCGGCTCCGTCGCTGGGCGGTCGGCGCGGCGGCCCAACGACCCCGTCTCCACGCAAGGGTGCACCCCGCGACGCAGAGCAGGAGACCTGGGAGTACGGCGACGGTGACGACGAGTTGTGGGTCACCGAGTCGTCCGCCGCTGGTGTGGTGGAGGCCCCTGTCGAACACCGCCCCCGGGAGCAGGGCAGGACGCTCGGCCAGAGCTGACCGCAGTCGGGCCGGTCACCCAACCCTGGGTGGCCGGCCCGTACCATGCGGTGACCGTCCATTCGCAGTCGTCCCGTGGCGGCGCACAGAGGAAGGCTGACGGGCATGCGTGTCCTCACCCGATCGGCAGCCGCCGCGCTCACCACCGCGAGCGTTCTGGCGGCCGTCGCCCTGCCCGCCGCACCCGCCCACGCCGACTCCGTCCGCGACAGATCTTGGCACGTCAAGAGCTTGGAATTGGCCGAACTCCACGACATCACCACGGGTGAGGGCGTCACCGTGGCGGTGGTCGACACCGGGGTGGACGCGACACACCCGGATCTTCGCGGCAACGTCCTGCCCGGCGTCGACCTCTACGACGACAGCACCAAGGGCCGCCTCGACCGTCAGGGGCACGGCACCGGCATGGCCTCACTGATCGCCGGTCGCGGGCACGGCCCTGGCGGCCGTGACGGGGTGCTCGGCGTGGCACCGAAAGCCAAGATCCTTCCAGTGACGATCAAGAAGGACGGCGCCCCGTTGATCGCACCGACGGCCCTCGCCGCCGGCATCAACTGGGCGATCGACGCCGGTGCCGACGTGATCAACGTTTCTCTTTCCAGCAGCTTCAACGAGGAGCTGAACCGGGCGGTCGAGCGCGCCTACCAGAACAACGTGATCGTGGTCGCCGCGGCCGGTAACGACGACCAGATCCTGGTCGGCGCGCCGGCCTCGCATCCCGGCAGCATCGCCGTCAACGCTGTCGACCGTAAGGGCGTCATCAGCAAAAAAGGTTCGGTATCGGGAACCTTGGACCTACCGATCAGCATCGCCGCCCCCGGTCAGGAATTGACGATGGCTCGCCCCGGTGGTCGGTACATCACCGCGACCGGCAGCAGCAGCGCCACCGCGATCGTCTCCGGTGCGGTGGCCCTGATCAAGGCCGAGTACCCGGACCTGAGCGCGTACCAGACGTTCCAGCGGCTGCTTGAGACCACCAGAGACGCCGGTGAGCCGGGCCGCGACGAGTACTACGGCTGGGGCATCCTCGACCTGCGGGAGGCGTTGACCGGCGAACCCGACGGGCGGGGCAGCCGCACCGCGGCAACCGGCGAGCCGGAGATCGACGAAGCACTCGCTGCCGCGCGAGCAGCCGGAAGCGACGGTCCCGACTACGCGGAAATCGTGATCGTTGTGCTGGTCTGGGTGGTCTTCCTGGCCATGCTCGTCGGCGGAGTGGTGGCCATCGTCAAGCTTCGTCGCCGCTCGCGCCACCACCGAGACACCGGCCTGGCCGCAGAGCCCGCGCTCACCGGCAGTGGGCCTGCCGCGCCGGCAACGCCGGGCGGGACGGTCGGCGATCAGACCTGGTCTGATCCCGCTCGGGCTGGTGACGCCGCCTGGCGCCGCCCGTCGAATGAGTAGAAGGACGGACAGGTGCTGAACACGTCAGCGGAGTCCGGCTCCGCGTCCATGCCGACGCCACGCCGCCGACCTGTCGTCGTCACCATCGCCGCCCTGCTGATGGTGCCCTCGATCGTCATCTGGCTGATCGCCGGGGTCGCCTTCTTCCTGGCGATGCTGCGTACCGAGGGCGACGGGCTGGGCAAGTTCCTGGTGGTGGGCATCGGGGCCGGCGTACTCGCGATCGCCTTGCTGGTGGTGCTGCTCGCGACCATGGGGATCTTCATGGCCTGGACGGGCGACAACGCGGCCGGCCTGGCCGTGCCGGCCGGATTCACCTTCGGACTCTTCGTCGTGGTCATCGTCACGCTGCTGGCGCAGGGCAAGCTCAGCTATCACCCGACGATGGTCACGCCGCTGGTGGTGGGCGGGCTGGCCGGCGTGTCGCTCATCCTGATCAAGAGTCCACCGGCGCGGGCCTGGTTCGCCGGCCGCAGTGGCTAGCAGCTAAGCCGGAGACCAGCGGCGGGCGGAGGCGTCGAAGCGGGCCAGCAGCTCGTCCCGGCCGTCGGCGTGCAGGCAGTGCAGCTCGGTCCCGTCCGGTACGACAAGCGACTCCATTCGGGGCTGCCCCTGACCCCATTCCTCGGGCGTCGCCTCGCCGGGAGGCCAGCGCAGCACCGCCACCCATTCGTCCGACTCCTCGAACGGAGAGCCCTCACCGAGCAGCCCCAGCCGTCGGTACAGCCGGATCGGGGTGTCCCGTCCAGGTCCGTGCCAGGCGTGCACCAGCCCGGCCGCCCGGTCGTACCCGCCGTCCAGGTAGGACGTCAGATAGCGGTGCGGGATGACCAGTTGCAGTAGCAGCGGCGCGTTGGGGTCGGGCCCGTCGTCGGCGGTGGATTCCGGTGCCGGACGGGGTGCCGGTACGCCCACAGTCGACGGGTCGGCGTACCGGGCAGCGTCCCGTCGCTGCTGCTCCTGTTCGGCCGCCTCGTGGAGCACCTGTCGCAACTCGCCGAGCCAGTCGCGCAACGTCAGCAGCGCCTCCCCGGGCAGTGCCGCCGCCAGTGGCGTCTCCGGGTTGAGCAGCAACTGCCAGGAGAGGTCCGGCCAGTGTTCGGTGAGCTGCAGGCTGCTGACCAGCACCAGGTCCCGCTCACCTAGCGCCTGCCGCAGACGGCCTTCCGAGCTGAACACCGGCAGACTGGGCCGGCCCTGCTCGTCGGGAACGACCCACCACGGAAAGTCCGGATCGGACAGGTCCCGCGTCGCGGAACCCTCCGGATCCACCGGCAGCACCAGTTCGGCCCGGAGCAGGGTGGACATCAAGGCGTTCGGGTCCTGAAGCCGGATCGCCTCACGCAGCGGTCGCTCGGCCTCCATCACCGGCGCGCTCAGAGCTCGAAGCTCGTCAGCGGTCAGCCGTACGCCGATCGGCAACCCGGCGTCGATCGCCAGCATCCATTCGTCGTCGGGCCAGTCGACGGCGATGTCGACAAGTCCCGAGACCCGGTAGCTCACCGATTGACCGGGCATGCCGGCGGCGATCGCCGCCGGTGAGGTGTACGCGAGCACGTGGGTGACGCCCTCGTGCTGCGCAGTCGGCCACGCCATCGGCTCCCGTCCGGCCGCCGCAGCGGGCGACACGGGTAGGAGCAGCGGACCGGCGACGAGTTCGGTGAGGAAACCCTCCCGGTCGTCGGCCTCAGCGGCGGCCAGCAGCGCGCGTTCGGTGGCCGTGGTGGGCTGCCAGCCGGTCACCAGGTGCCGTCCGCGCGTACCCGCTGGGGGCGACGACCGAGCACCAGCGCGGTGAGCGCCTCGTCGATATCCGCGCCGAGGAACCAGTCCCCGGTGTGGTCCAGCACGAACACCCGACCGTGCTCATCGAGCGCCAGGATCCCGGCGCCGTCGCCCTCCTCGCCCAGCGGGCTCAGTGGCGCGCCGATCGCCTCGGCAAGCTCGGCGAGGGTCTCCACCGAATGCCGCACCAGGAACGGGTCGAGGTGGAACTCGCTCGGTACGACCTGTTCACCCTCCCCCTGCGGGCGCACCCGCAACCCGCCGAACTCGGCGTACGCCTCGATCGCCCGTGCCGTCACGGTGTGCTGGCGGCCGCCGGGCGTGGCGTGAGCGGCGATTCGCAGTCCCCACTCGCGGCCCCGGCTCTCGTCGGAGTGGTCGGGCGACCAGCCGGCGGCGGTGAGGGTCTGCGCCACCAGGGGCGGAAAGCGTTCGCTCATGTCAGCGCCTCCACGCCGAACCAGTCCAACAGGGCGGCGCAGGAGCGACAGGGCGGCTGAACCTCGCCGTGGCGCGGGTCGCCCTCCTCCCGTACCCGGGTGACCCGGACCTTCGCGCCCCAGAGCAGCGCGCGGGACCGGGCGGCGTCGAGTGGTGGCCCGCCGGCCTCGGCGGCATAGAGCCGGTCAGAGATCAGCACTGCCTCGGCGCACCAGCCGGCGTAGCGCTCGCGCTGCTCGACAGGCAGCCCGTGCAGGAAACGCCGGACGACCGGATGCAGGTCAGGGGTCAGATCGCCGCGTACCGAGGTGTGCGTGTGGACGGTGCCGTCGGCCAGCAGCGCACCAGCCGCCAGCGGCAGCATCCGTGGCTGCGCCATCCGTCCTCCCGGTTGTCGACAAGGGGTTCCCGGCGAGTTTTCGCCCGGCCCGCAAGCGAGCCTAACCGTCACCGTCCGTCCGACGGGGGTGGTGTCCGGGCACCAGTGGCATCGAGGGGCTCACATCGCGTCGACCGGCTGGGATATCGTCGGTCCCGCCCCCTCTTCGCCGTCCAGAGCCGGAGCCATGACGCGCACCCTTCTCGTCTCCCCGGATCAGCCCGGCGCCTACCCGTCCATCGGGGAGGCGCTGGCGGTGGCCAGCGACGACACGGTCGTCTCGGTCAGCCCCGGCACCTACCACGAGGCCCTGTTCATCAACGACCGCGGCATCAGTGTGGTCGCCGCGCAGGGCCCGGGCACGGTCACCATCGACGCGTCCTCCGGGACGTATCCGACGGTGTCCTGCAACTCCGGCCGGTTGGAGCTACGCGACCTGGTCCTGAAGGCCGGTGACGCGCCGGTCGTGGTGGCCGACCGAGCGAGGCTCACCATGACCGGGTGCGAGCTGAGCGCCGGCTTCGGCGCGGCGATCCAGGTGGCCGGCCGCTCGGAGTTCACGCTCACCCGCTGCCGGGTGACCGGCGGACGGTACGGCCTGGTGGTGGAGGATTCCGACGGCAACGTCGAAGGGTGCGAGTTCACCGATCTCA
Source organism: Micromonospora sediminimaris (assembly GCF_016863575.1). NCBI lineage: Bacteria > Bacillati > Actinomycetota > Actinomycetes > Micromonosporales > Micromonosporaceae > Micromonospora > Micromonospora sediminimaris. The sequence continues at coordinate 28,259 of NZ_BOPD01000034.1, read as the reverse complement.
GCGAGGACGGCATCATCGTGCGGATCGGGGCGGCCCCGACCATCCGCACCAGCACGGTGACCCGCTGCGGCAACCGGGGCATCTACATCTACCAGTACGGCCGACCCACCATCGAGACCTGCGACATCTCGCAGACCGGGCAGGCCGGTGTGGCGGTGGTCCACCAGAGCGCTCCGGTGCTGCGTCGCTGCCGGATCCGCGACACCCGCGGGCCGGCGGTCTCCTTCGCCCGGGGCTGCCGCGGCAGCGTCGAGGAGTGCACCACGGAGAACACCGGCCAGCCGGCGATCGAGATCGCCGAGGGAGCCGACCCGACAATCGTCGAGGGCACCGTCAACCGTAAGGCCGCCTTCGGCGCCGACGCCGCCCGCGCCACCACCGGTCAGGACGCCGCCCGAGTGGAGAAGCTACTGGGCGAGCTGGCGGCCATGGTCGGCCTGGAATCGGTGAAGGAGGAGGTCCGCGCCCTCATCGACGAGATCCAGGTCAACGAATGGCGACGCAGCGCCGGGCTGCCCGTCGGCGCGGTCAGCCATCACCTGATCTTCGCGGGTGCCCCCGGCACCGGTAAGACCACTGTGGCACGCATCTACGGTGACCTGCTGGCGGCGCTGGGCGCACTGCCCGGCGGCGCCTTCCGCGAGGTCTCCCGACGTGACCTGGTCGGTCAGTACATCGGCCACACCGCCGAGAAGACCGCCGCCGCGTTCGAGCTGGCGCGCGGCGGCGTGCTCTTCATCGACGAGGCGTACACCCTCTCGCGGTCGTCGGGCACCGGCGGCGACTTCGGGCAGGAGGCCATCGACACGCTTGTCAAGCTCATGGAGGATCACCGCGACGAGATTGCGGTGATCGCGGCCGGCTACACCGGCGAGATGTTGCAGTTCCTCGACGCCAACCCCGGTCTGGCCTCCCGCTTCGCCAAGACTGTGGAGTTTGGCAACTACTCCCCGGAGCAGTTGGTGGTCATCGTGGAGCGGATGGCCGGCGGCGACGAATACCTCCTCGCCGATGGCGTCTCGGAGGTGCTCCGCGAGCACTTCGGCACCATCGAACGGGACCAGAACTTCGGCAACGCCCGGGAGGCGCGCAAGCTCTTCGAGGGTGTCCGCAAGGCGCAGGCGCAGCGGTTGCGCCAGTCTGGGCAACGTCCGAGCCTCGACGAGCTGCGGACCGTGACCGTGGCCGACGTACGCACCGCGATCGGGCGATGACGATGCCGCGCTGGTCAGGGAGGGACGTGCGGTGACGCATCCGGGTGCGGCTCAGCCGGGCGAGCCGGGTTGGCAGCATCACCCGGGGGCGGCGGCACCGCCGCCACAGCAGCGCACGCCCCAGCAGGGCGCAGCGCCGGCACCGACGCTCGGCGGTACCGGGCCCGGCCACGCCTGGGCGACCCAGCGTGGGCAGGGGCGGGCCACGGTCGGCACCGCGTACACCAGTCGGGCCGCCGCTGCGGCATCGGCCGCTGTCGCCGCGCCCGCCGCCCGGGCACCGCAGAGCCGGGCCGGCGCGCAGGCCACGGCCGCCCCGACGGGACAGGCCGTCGCCGAAGGCGCGGCCGGGGACGCCGCGGCGATTCCGGTCGTACGCCCACACCGACGGCAGCCGCGCGTCGGTGGGATCCACGTGGCCCAACTCGTGGCCTGGCAGGCCGGTGCGGCGGCGGTGCTGGCGGCCACGCCGCACGGCCTGCCGCTGACCGTCGCCGTGGCCGCCGCCACGGTGCTGGTGCTCGCTCCGACGATGGTGCGCCACCAGGGCCGATGGCTTCACCAGTGGCTGGCGGTTTGGTGGGCGTACCGGGGGCGGAGCCGACGACTTGTCGGTGCCGGGTCCGACGGCCCATGGCAGCTGCTGAGCCACCTGGAGAGCACCGTCGAGCTGGATCAGGTCGAGATCGACGATCAGCCGGCCGTGTTGCTGACCCACCGGGGCGGGCTCAGCGCGGTGCTGGAGGTCGATCCGACCGAGGGCGCGCTGCTCATGGGGGCCCCGCAGGCCCTGCCCTCGCCGGTGGCGTTGCTACCGGCGGCCGACCCGAAGACGCCCGTCGTGACGGTGCAGGTGCTGATCCAGGTGACACCGGCGCCGCGCGCCCGTGCGGCGGCGGTCGACCGCGCGTACCGCGAACTGACGAACGGTGGCGTCCCGGCCAGCCGGCAGGCGTGGGTGGTGCTCCATGCGCCGCGTACCCCCGATTTTCACGCCGACCGCGACCTGCGGCCGGCGCTCACTGCGGCGATCCGCCGGACCCGGCGTCAGCTGCGGCAGGAACGGGCGACGGCTCGTCTGCTGAACCGGGACGAGGTGCTCGCCGCGGTCGCCCAGCTGACCCATCTCACCGGAGGCGCGACCGAAAGCACCGACCGCCCCTTGGCCCGGGAAAGCTGGCGCAGCTGGACGGTTCAGGGTGTACCCCAGAGCTGTCATCGACTGCTCGCCTGGCCCAGCCGGGCGTGGCAGATCGACCCGCTGCTGCGTGGCATACCCGCCGCGGCTGGCGTGGTCTCCATCTCGGTGGCTCGGGAGAACGACCGCCCTGGTGACGACGACGCTCTGGTGGAGGTGGCGTTCCGGCTCATCGGCACCGACCCGGCCGCACTTGCCACCGCCGATCGCGCACTCGACCAGGCGATCCGCGATCACGGTGGTCGCCTGCAGAGACTCGACGGCGAGCACGCCCACGGCGTGGCCGCCACCCTGCCGTTGGGAGGCTTCCTGCGATGAACGGTGTCGCCTTTCCCGGCAGTCGGATGGGGCTGCACGTCGCGGACGCTGCCTCCGTCGCTGGGCTACGGCTGGTCGCCGGTGGCGGCGGGCTGGTCGTCGGCCGGAACCGTCAGCAGGAGCCGGTGGGGCTGCGGGTGTTCCGGGCCGAGCCGACCCGGCTGATGCTCACCGGCGGGGTACGCGCCGCCGAACTGCTCGCCTTCCGGTCACTGGCGCTCGGCGCCCGGCTGTTCGTGCAGACCGCCCGGGAGCAGGAGTGGGACGCCTTCCTGCGACGCTGCGTGATCGGCCGGGAGATCGCCTCGTTCCTGCCGCCCGGTGTCGCTCCGCCGGTGCCGGCCACACCTACCGAACCACAGCTCGTGGTGATCGACACTGGTCCGGTGACCGGGCCGGACACCAATCTCAGCGCACCCTGGCGGGCCACCCTGGTGGTCCGCGACGACCTGGCCGGCTGGGACGTCGAGGTTCTGGTCCGCAGCGACATCGTGGTGCTTCAGCGGCTCACCGAGGCCGAAGCGGCCACCGCCGCGAACGCCCTCGGGCTGGCCAGCGTGCAGAGCTGGTTCACCCAGTTGCACCCGGAGATGGTCGGCCTGATCACCAAGGGCAAGGTGCAGTGGGTGATGCTCAGCATGACCGGCACCGAGCGGCAGCTGATCGGCCCGGTCGCCCGGGGCGGCTGAGCTACCCGGTCCGCCGCCCAGGGCGGTCGAGCTACCCGGTCCTGCCGCCCAGGGCGGCTGAGCTACCCGGTCTTTGCCGCATTGGTACACCTGGTGGCTCCCGCATGGACACCGGTGCCGCTTATCCTCCGACGGTCTACTCCCTTCGGAGGCCGCATACATGCAGCGCGCAAGAAGTACCCGACTACTCACAATCCCGGGCGTACTGGTCACCGCCACCACGCTCATCCTCTCCGGTGGCACCACCGCCTTCGCGGACCCGGCGCCCACCACGCCGTTCATCAGTGAGATCCACTACGACAACGTCGGCACGGACACCGGCGAGGCGATCGAGGTCGAGGGGCCGGTCGGCTTCGACCTGACCGGCTGGCAGATCGTCCTGTACAACGGCGCCAGCGGCGCGGCGTACGACACCAGGACGTTGACCGGCGTGGTGCCGGCCGCCGGTGTGATCGTCGAGACGTATCCGTCGAACGGTATCCAGAACGGCTCACCCGACGGTGTCGCGCTCGTCGCGCCCGACGGTGACGTCGCCGAGTTCCTGACCTACGAGGGCACCTTCACTGCGGTCGGCGGGCCAGCGGACGGCCGGGACGGCGTCGACGTCGGCGTGCAGGAGACCGCGTCGACCCCGACGGGCCACTCGCTCCAGAAGATCGAAGGCAGTTGGCAGGCACCCGCGGCGAGCACCTTCGGGGTGCGCAACGCCGCGTCGGACCCGGATCCGGATCCGACCGGCTGCACAGTCACCGTCGACCACACCATCGCCGAGGTGCAGGGCACCGGTGCGGCCACGCCGCTGGCCGGCAGCCGGGTGACCGTGGAGGGCATCGTCACCGCCGACCACCGCACCGGTGGTTACAACGGGGTGTACGTGCAGACGGCGGGCAGCGGCGCCGAGCGCCCGGTCGCCGCCGGAAGCGCCTCGGACGGCATCTTCGTCTACCTCACCACAAACACCGCGAACCACCCGACGGTCGCGATCGGCGACCGGGTCCGGGTCAGCGGTACGGCGAGCGAGTTCAACGGTCTCACCCAGCTGACCATCGCGGCCCGGACCGATGTCCAGGTCTGCGAGCAGGGCGCACCGCTGCCGGCACCGGTCCCGGTTGAGCTGCCGCTGGACGAGGCCGCTCGCGAGTCGGTCGAGTCGATGCTGGTGGCACCGGTCGGCGCGTACTCCGTCTCGGAGGTGTACAACACCAACCGGTACGGCGAGGTGGCGCTCGCCGCCGGCGACCAGCCGGCCCGGACGCCGACCGACGTGGCCCGTCCCGGCTCGGACACCGCGCAGGCCCTGGCCGCCGAGAACAAGCTGCGGCGCCTGCTGGTGGACGACGGCAGGACGACGAACCTGGCCACCGCCGGGCTGCTGCCGCCGTACGTCTCGCCGGCCAGCCCGTTGCGGGTCGGTGACCAGGTGGAGGCGTTCGGCCCGTCGGTGCTGTCGTACGGCTTCAACGAGTGGCGTCTACAACCGACCCGCCCGGTCGACGCGGACACCGCGCCGGCCGCCCGGACCACGTTCAAGACCACCAACCCGCGTACCGCCGGACCCGTCGACGTCGGCGGCGACCTGCGGGTGGCCAGCTTCAACGTGTTGAACTACTTCGTCCACTTCGGCGGCGACGCCCGGGGTGCGGCCGACGAGGCGGCGCTGGCCAAGCAGGAAGCGAAGATCGTTTCGGCGATCACCGCGCTGAACGCCGACGTGGTCGCGCTGGAGGAGATCGAGAACTCGGTTCGGTTCAACGCCGAGGATCCGCAACAGGCCCTCAAGCGCCTGGTCGCCGCCCTGAACGGCGAGGACGGCGCGGGCACCTGGGACTACGTCCGCACTCCGACCGAGCTGCCCGGCGCGACCGAGCAGGACGTCATCACCACCGCGATCATCTTCAAGCCGGCCAAGGCGCAGCCGAAGGGCCCGTCACGGTCGGTGAACGACGAGACGGTGTGGTCCAACGCACGCGAGCCGATCGCGCAGACGTTCACCGCCGGTTCGGTGGACTTCATCGTGGTGGCCAACCACTTCAAGTCCAAGAGTGGTGCCGGTAGCGGTGACAACGCCGACGCCGGGGACGGTCAGGGCGGTTGGAACGGCGACCGGGTCCGGCAGGCCGGGGCGCTGGCTGCCTTCGTGGAGCAGGTCAAGGCGGACAGCGAGACCGACAACGTGCTGCTCCTGGGTGACTTCAACGCGTACACCCAGGAGGACCCGATGCAGGTCCTCTACGACGAGGACTACCGGAACCTCAACGACACCGGGAAGACCAGCTACGTCTTCAACGGTGAGTCCGGCTCACTCGACCACGCCCTCGCCTCGCCGTCGCTGGCGTCGCGGGTCACCGGGGTCGACGTCTGGCAGATCAACGCGGTCGAGTCGTACGCGTTCCAGTACGACGGCCTGGCCGCGTTCTTCGCGCCGGACCCGTACCGGGCCAGCGACCACAACCCGCTGGTGGTTGGCATCGACACCGGTTCCGGCACCGGCCCGGTGGACCTCCAACTGCTGAGCATCAACGACTTCCACGGCCGGCTGGAGTCACCAGCCACCGTCGGAGGTCAGCCGGTCGGCGGTGCGGCTCAGGTCGCCGGTCTGGTGAATCAGTTGCGGGCAGAGAACCCGAACACCGCGTTCGTCTCCGCCGGTGACAACATCGGCGCCTCCACCTTCATCTCGGCGATCGACGACGACAACCCGACGATCGACGCGTTGAACCAGGCCGGCCTGCTCGTCTCGGCGGTGGGCAACCACGAGTTCGACAAGGGCATTGCGGACCTGACCGGCCGGGTGACCGACCGGGCCGACTTCCCGCACCTGGGCGCCAACGTGTACCGCGGTGACACCCGGGCGCTGCCGGCGTACTCGGTGGACACCATCGGCGGCGTCCGCGTCGGGTTCATCGGCGTGGTCACCGAGCAGACCGCCTCGCTGGTCAGCCCGGACGGCATCGCCGGCATCACCTTCCGCGACCCGGTCGCCGAGGCCAATCTGGTCGCCGGCCAACTCAAGGACGGCAACCCGGACAACGGCGAGGCGGAGGTGGTGGTGCTGCTCGCGCACGAGGGCGCCGCGACCGAGAACATCGACTCCCCGGAGGCGCTGGCGAACGACCCGGTCTTCGGCGATTTCACCCGTGCCGACGCCGCGATCGACGTCATCTTCAGCGGGCACACCCACCAGCCGTACGCCTTCGAGGTGCCGGTGCCCGGCACCGACAAGCTGCGGCCGATCGTGCAGGCCGAGGACTACGGCAAGCGTCTGGGCAAGGTCACCCTGACCTTCGACCCGGAGACGGGCTCGATCACCTCCACCGACGCGTCCCTGGTGGACGTCGTCGGCGCACCGCAGGACCCGGCGGTGGCGGAGATCGTGGCCGCGGCGAAGGTCCGGGCGCAGGAGTTGGGTCAGCGGAAGCTCGGTGAGATCACCGCCGACATCCGGCGGGCCTACACCGACGGCAACGAGGATCGGGGCAAGGAGTCGACGCTTGGCAACTTCATCGCCGACGTGCAGCTCGCCGGTACCCGTGACGCCGGTCGGGGCGGGGCGCAGATCGCGTTCATGAACCCCGGCGGTCTGCGGGCCGACCTGCTGTACGGCGAGGACGGCACGGTGACCTACGCCGAGGCCTTCGCCGTCCAGCCGTTCGCCAACGACGTGGTCACCAAGACCTACACCGGTGCCGAGATCAAGCAGGTGCTGGAGCAGCAGTGGCAGCCGGCGGGCGCGTCCCGCCCGGTGCTGTGGCTCGGTGTGTCGGAGGGCTTCAGCTACACCTACGACCCGGAGGCCGCACCGGGCTCGCGGATCACCTCGATGGAGCTGAGCGGCACGCCGATCGACCCGGCGGGCAGCTACCGGGTGACGGTGAACTCGTTCCTCGCCGCCGGCGGGGACAACTTCACCACCCTGGGTGGGGGCACCAACCTGGTGACCACCGGCGACAACGACCTCACCATGCTGGTGAGCTACTTCGCCGCCAACTCACCGGTGACGGCGGACACCGAACCACGGTCGTCGGTCGGTCAGGGCGGGCCGCAGTGCACCACCACGATCACCGGCAAGCACTCCCGGCCGCTGCTCGTGACCACCGGCCTGACCTGCGTGGAGAACGCCACGATCGCCGGCCCGGTGTCGATCGCCGCGGGGGCCTCGCTGCGGGTGACCGGCGGCACCATCAACGGCCCGGTCTCCGCCACCCGGCCGGTGCTGTTCGATCTGTCGGGCACGAAGGTCTCCGGTCCGGTCACGGTGGCCGGCGCCACCGGCGACCTGAAGATCAGCAAGGCCCGGATCAACGGGCCGCTGTCGCTGGTGGCCAACCTCGGCGGGGTACGGGTCGACGGGGTCACCGTCAGCGGCCCGGTGGTGGTGACGGGCAACTCCGGCAGCCAGCCGGTGGTCGTCGCCGCCAACACCATCAGCGGCCCGCTGGCCTGCTCCGGCAACACGCCCGCCCCGGTGAACGAGGGTCGGGCCAACACGGTGCGGGGCCCGGCGGCGGGTCAGTGCGCACGCCTGTGACCGCTGGGTGACAACGCCGGTCCGCGGTCGGAGCTGTTCCGGCCGCGGACCGGCCCCCGGTTCGCTCCGGCCAACCCGTCCGAGTGGGCGACACATACCCCCCGGGGTATAGTCGGAGACGGTTACCCCGATCGAGGCCGCATCTCCGCCGCCCGGTCGGGTAACCACCCGCTGAAGACGAGGAATCGAGGCGCTGGACATGACGGTGCAGGTGTCGGTCATCACGACGTCGTCCCTCGGCGACCGCAGCTACCTGGCGACCGACGGCCGGATCGCGGTCGTGGTGGACCCGCAGCGCGACATCGACCGGGTGCTGTACCTCGCCGGCGCGGCCGGCGTGCGGATCACCCACGTGGTCGAGACGCACCTGCACAACGACTACGTCTCCGGCGGGCTGGACCTGGCCCGGCTGACCGGGGCGCGCTACCTGGTGGCCGCCGCCGACGAGGTCGGTTTCGACCGGGTACCGGTCGACGACGGCGACGTCATCGAGGTGTCGGAGGCGCTGCGACTGCGGGCCGTGGCCACCCCGGGCCACACCTTCCACCACCTGTCGTACGTACTCGACGAGGCCACCGGGGCGGGCTGGACCCCGGCGGGGGTCTTCACCGGAGGATCGCTGCTGTTCGGCACCACCGGCCGCACCGACCTCCTCGGTGCCGAGCACGCACACGAGTTGGCCCAGCGTCAGCACACCTCGGCGAAGCGGCTCGCCGACCTGCTGCCCGACGGTGCGCAGGTGTGGCCCACCCACGGCTTCGGCAGCTTCTGCTCGGCCAGCCAGGCCGACGCCCCGGACTCGACAATCGGCCGGGAGAAGCAGGTCAATCCGGTCTTCCGGCTGGCCGCGACCGAGTTCGTCACCGAAACCCTGGCCGGTCTGGACGCCTACCCGGCGTACTACGCGCACATGGGGGTGGCCAACAGCGCCGGCCCGGCACCGGTGGACCTCACCCCGGTGGCCCGGGCCGACGCCGCGCAGCTACGGGAACGCATCGCCGCCGGGGAGTGGGTGGTCGACCTGCGACACCGCAAGGCGTACGCGGTCTCGCACCTGGCTGGCACGGTGAGCCTCGGTCTCGACGGCCCCATGTCGACCTGGCTCGGCTGGCTGATCGACTGGGGCACTCCGGTCACGCTGCTGGCCGAGACGCCGGAGCAGGTCGCCGACGCCCAGCGCGAGCTGGTCCGGATCGGCATCGACCGGCCCGCCGCCCAGGCGACCGGAACTCCGGGGCAGTGGGCCGACAAGCCCGCCGAGCTGCGGGAGCTGCTCGTCGCGGACTTCCCGGCGCTGGCTGCCGCGCAGGCCGGGAACCCGCCGGCCGGGCTGCCCGCCCCGCAGGTCGTCCTCGACGTGCGGCTGGGCAACGAGTGGCGGGACGGACACGTCGAGGGTGCCGTGCACGTACCGCTGCCCGAGCTGCCCCGCCGGATGGCCGACATCCCGGGCGGTTCCGTCTGGGTGCACTGCGGGTCCGGCTACCGGGCCGCCCTCGCCGCCTCCCTGCTAGCCAATGTCGGCCGCGACGTGGTGCTCGTCAACGACACCTTCGGCAACGCCGAGTCGGCCGGCGTACGACTCGACCGCAACGCCTGACCGCGGGCCGGGCTGGCCCGAACGCCGCCGTAGTGGTCGAGGTCCACCAGGTTGATCGCGTCGATCGCCGCTCCGGTGTCCGCGTACGCGGTAAGCAGCACCCGGCGCGCGGCGGGGAACAGGTCCATCGCGGCTTCCAGGAACTCGATGCCGGTCATCTCCGGCATCCGGTAGTCGGCCAGCAGCAGCGCCACCTGCTCGCCACGCAGCTTGACCTCGCGTAACGCCTCCAGTGCCTCCGGCCCGGAGGTGGCACGGACCACCCGGTACCGGTCGCCGTAGCGGCGCCGGATGTCCCGTGCGACCGCCCGGGAGACCGCCGGGTCGTCGTCGACGGAAAGGATCACCGGGTTCGCCATGGGCCCATGAACCACGCCGGTGTTTCCGTCGTCGTTGCCGCGACAGCCACGGCCGTCGGACGGTGTGCCACGCCGCAACCCCCGGTGACGAGGTCCGTCGCACTAGGTGCGGATGCCGCGCAGCAGGATGTCGATGTACAGCTCGGTGTCCCCCCCGACCTGCACCGTGCGCTGCAACCCGCAGAACAACGCCCGGACGTCATCGGCGGTGATCTCCGGCCGGATGGCCCCGGCCTCGCGGGCCCGCTCCAGCAGCCGGTCGACAGCCTCGGCGAGCGCTTGCACCAGCTCCGTCGTCTGCGGGTTGGCGGTGTCGGGGGTGGCCAGCACGACGGCTAGCGCCGGGTCGTCGCGCTGGTGTTCCAGCGCGGCTCGGAGCAGGCGGGCCAGGCCGGCGGCGACGTCGGGACAGGCCAGGGCCTGCTCGGCCGCCTGCACCAGCAGGGCGAACCGCTCGGCGGCCAGCGACTCCAGCAGCGCCTGCCGACTGGGGAAGTGCCGGTAGACGGTGCCGACGCCGACCCCGGCGGCCTTGGCGACCGCATTCATCGGCAGGTCCAGGTCGCCGGCGGCGACCCGGTCGCGGGCGGCCCGCAGCATCCGGGCACGCACCCTGGCCGAGTCCGCCCGGAGGGAATCGGTGTTGGTCCTCGGCCCACCCGTCACGGTACGAGGATAATCCATCCGGAAACTTAGCGGATGAACTATCCGCTGACATGCTACGGTCGCCACCTGAGATCGGATAAGTAATCCGCTCCTGACCCGACTGGAGGCGTGCCATGCCCGTTGCCTGGACGCTCGACGAGATACCCGACCAGACCGGCCGCACCGCCGTCGTCACCGGTGCCAGCAGCGGCCTCGGCCTGGTCGCCGCCGAACACCTCGCTGCCCACGGCGCAACCGTGATCATGGCGGTCCGCGACCCGGCCAAGGGTGAGTTGGCCCGCTCCGGAATGTCCGGCAACCTCAAGGTGCGGCGACTCGACCTCGCCGACCTCGACTCGGTCCGGGCCTTCGCCGCGCAGTTACGCGACGAGGGTCACGAGATCGACCTGCTGCTCAACAACGCCGGGGTCGGCGCCGTCCCGCACGCGCACTCCGCGCAGGGGTACGAGCGGGTCTTCGCCACCAATCACCTCGGTCACTTCGCCCTCACCGGCCTGCTCCTGGACCTCTTCCGGACGGATCGCGATCCACGGGTGGTGACCGTCAGTTCCGCCTACTACCGCCTGCTGCGCGGCGGGCCGGATCTGGACGACCTCGCCGGCGCCCCGGCAACCTCGCGGATCGAGCGGTACATCCACTCCAAGCAGGCGAACGTCCTGTTCGGCATGGAACTGGACCGTAGACTGCGCCACGCCGGCAGCCCGGTACGCAGCTTCCTGGCCCATCCCGGCATGGCCCGTACGTCGATGCCGGCCCAGGCCAGCGGTTGGGCCGAGCGTGCCGTGGTCAATTTCCAGGGTCTCCTGGTAGCCCGTAGTGCGGTGCGAGGCACCGTTCCGCTGCTCTACGCCGCCACGAGTCCGACCGCGCAGACCGGCGTCCTGCTCGGCCCCTCGCTGCGCAAGTGGGATGACCGGGTCCACGCCCGCCCGATCGTCGCACCCGGCAACGACAGTGGCCTCGCCAGCCGGCTCTGGCAGGTTTCCGAGGCCGCGACCGGAGTCCGCTACCTGAGCCCGTACGTCGAATTACGGTCCTGAGTGGCGTTGGTCGGGTGCCCGTTGACCGGACGAGCGCCTGGTGATCAGGGTCGACTCGCCAGCACGGCGCGGAACACGACTGTCACGCTGAATGTGCTCCCGTCCACCTGGTACGCGTAGCAGCCCGGCCCGTCCACGGTGGTGACGCCCGGCAGGTCGCTCTCCTGGCTGGTCAACACGGCGTGATGCCCGTCGTCGCGGGACTCGCCGGTGTAGGAGAACGCCGCCGTCGCGCCGCCTGGCGCGTCGATCCGCGCTGCCCTCACCAGCACCGGCCCGGTGTAGCCGGAACCGATCCACCGGACCTTCTTCGAGTACGTGCCGTCCGGTTCCTGGTCCTCGTCGCGCAGTTGCAGGGCACCGTCGGCGAAGTAGTCGGCGACCGGGTACAGCGGGCCGGGCCCGAGGACCCGGGACGCCTGGTCGGGGTTGGGCCAGGGTTGCGGCTCGGTGACCGGACAGGCGTCGCCGGGCCCGGCGTTGGGCAGCTGGAGCGGCGGTGCCGTCCACCCCCTGGGCGAGGTCGCCGGTGCCGGAGACACCGGCGACGCGTCCGGCGTCGCGGCGTCGCAGGCCGCGCTCGACGCGAGCAGAACGACGGCGCTCACCCTCGCCCACCGCGTCATCTCCGCAGTATCGACCGGTCAGGTCATCCGCGCAGCCCCCTTCACCCGGATCTTCCGGTTCCGCGGTTGCTACGAGGCGGGCCCGGACGTCCGACGCGCCCGTTTCAGCAGCGCCCTACGCTCGGCATCGCCGGACACCCGGTCCGCCGCCGCGCGGAACAGCTCCGCTGCCCGCTCCCGGTCGCCCTGTCGGGCGACGAGATCCGCCTCCACCGCCAGGGTCAACGGATAGCCGTCGAGCCCGCCACCGACGCGCGCCTCGGCGAGCAGGGCCAACCCGGTCGCCGGCCCGTACGCGTAACCGTGCGCGACGGCCCGGTTCAGGGCGACCACCGGGGTGGGCTGCACCTGGACGAGTTGGTCGTAGCACTCGGCGATCCGTCGCCAGTCGGTGGCGTCGGCGCTGGGCGCGGTGGCGTGGCACGCCGCGATCCGGGCCTGCCAGACGTACGGGCCGGACCCGGCGAGGCCGGTGAGCAGGCGGTCGGCCTCGGCGATCGCCGCGTGGTCCCACCGGGACCGGTCCTGTCGATCGAGCGGGATCAGCTCCCCGTCGGTGTCCCGCCGGGCGGTACGGCGGGAGTGTTGCAGCAGGCACAGCGCCAGCAACGCCGTCACCTCTTCCTGCTCCGGCATGAGCCGGACCAGCAACCGGGCCAACCGGATCGCCTCCTCGGCAAAGGCCGGCTCGCCGTCCGCGTCGTAGCCCTGGGTGAACAGCAGGTAGAGCACGCCCAGCACCCCGGGCAGCCGCTCGGTCAGGGCACGCCCACGCGGTACCCGGTACGGGATACCCGCCTCGGCGATCCTCGTCTTGGCCCGGGTGAGCCGCCGGGTCATGGTGGACTCGCTGATCAGGAAGGCGCGGGCGATGTCGGCGGTCGGCACCGCACAGATCGTCCGGAGGGTAAGCGCGACCCGTGCCTGCGGCGCGAGGGCCGGATGGCAGCAGGTGAAGATGAGCCGCAGCCGGTCGTCCACCACCTCCTCGTCCGGCATTGGTTCGGCGGTGGCGGCCGTGAGCGCCAGCACCGCCACGTCACGCAGCTTGCGCCGTTCGACCGAGGCCCGCCGCAGCACGTCGAGCAGCCGGTTACGGGCGACCGCCATCAGCCAGCCCGCCGGGTTGGTCGGCACCCCGTCCACCGGCCAGCGGTCCAGCGCCCGCTCCAGCGCCTCCTGCGTGCAGTCCTCGGCCAGCGTCCAGTCTCCGGTGATCCGGATCAGGGCAGCCACGATCCGCGGGTACGCCTCAACAGCGGTGGCCGCGACGGCTTGCGCCGCCGCGGCCCGACCGGCCGCCGTACCCCCGTTCCCGGCGCGCCGCTGCGCCGCCGCGCCGTCGTCGTCGGTCGACGCCCGCGGCACCGCGATCTCGGCGGCCGGATCCATCACTGCTCGAAGTCGGCGAACGGGCGGAGTTCGATCCGCCCGGCCCAGGCCATCGGATGTGCACGGGCCACTTCGATCGCCTCGTCCAGATCGGCGCACTCCAGCAGGTCGAAGCCGACGATCATCTCCTTGACCTCGGCGAACGGCCCGTCGGAGACCAGCAGTTGGCCTTTGCGTACCCGTACCGTGGTGGCGGCCGACGCCGGAGCCAGCTGGGCGCCCTGGAGGCGTCGGCCGGCCGCGTCGTTTTCCGCCACCCACACCTCGACGTCCGGGTGGTTGCTCGGCTCGGGGTCCGGCTCCGGATCGGTGCAGACCAGCATCATGTACTTCACGTAAGTGCCTTTCGTCGAATCGTCCCAGCGGTGGTTCCACCGACATGACGAACGGCGAACCCGGCTTCCGGACAACCGGAGGATTTCATCTTGCCCGGATTCGCCGTCAGGCGCGTTCGGTCGGCCTCGGGCGTCGCCTCGTCCGCACCGCCGGTCACGATTGCCGGTGTCGGCGCACGCGGTTGGCCAGCGTGTCGCCGTGCGCGATCAGGATCAGCAGTCCGGTGATGATCGCGGAGTTGACAAGCAACGACAGTTCGTGGCCCGCGACGGCGGCGATCAGAATGGCAACCATCCCGATCAGCCGTTGCCAGGAGAACTTGCCGTGCACGGCCAGTGCCAGCAGGATCCAGCCGGTGAGAAAGAGCGTCGGCCCGGCCGCCATCGTCACGACGGCGGCCAGCTCATGGGAGAACGGCTCCATGATCATCAACCGCGATCCGACCCCGGTCGCCAGGACGCCGGCGATCATCACCAGGTGCAGGTAGCCAGCGAGCAGGCCGAGCCGGCTGCCGGGCGGTCCCATGGCCTCGATCGCGGTGCCGAGCCGCATCCCGCCGGGCACCAGGTAGAGCCGACCGAGGCTGACGGCGTTGACGAACATCAGCGCGAACGCCGCGCTCCGGCCCAGGTCGAACCCGCTCTGGCTGAACGTGATGCCGGCGGTCAGGATCAACTCCCCCAGGGCGATGATGAAGATCTGCTGGTACCGCTCGGAGAGATGCTCCCCGATGATCTGAAGGTTCTCCCAACTGCTGCGCCCCAGTCTTGGTGTCGGCCACCGCAGTCGCGCCATCGAGTAGTCCAGCACCACCGCCGCCGTCCAGAGGAGCACCTGGGCCGGTCCGACGAACGCACCGGCGAGCCAGAGCACCCCGGAGACGGCGAACCAGATCGCCACCCGCAGGGTCCGCAGTTGCAGCGGATGCCCGCGCAGGGCCGGCAGCAACAGGGCGGCCCGCCCCAGATGGATCGCCACGTACGCACCGGCGAACACCAGCGCATGTCCGGCGTACGCGGTCGGCGCTGCGGCGGCCATCAGCATCCCGCCGAACATCACCCAGAGCAGCAGCCCGCTGATCAATGGCGTACGCGGTTCGAACCAGTCGGTCGACCAGGCGGTTACGAACCAGACCCACCAGATGGCGGCCAGCAGCAGCGCCGTGCGGTACGCCCCGCCCACGCCGAGGTCGTCCTCAAGAGCGCGGGACAACCGGTTCAGCGCGAGGATGAAGGCCAGGTCGAAGAAGAGTTCCAGGAACGACGGCCGCCGGGAGACCTCGCGCCGCCGCAGCAGCCGCGCCGGCAACCCACTGGACATCCTCGCCCTCCGCGCGTCGCCGGTGATCGCACCCCAGTCGTACCACCGAACGGTCCCACTCCGACCCCGAACAGCGAGGTCAGCGCGCTGCACCGAGCCCTCGGTCCGCGCCGGCCGGCGCGCACTAACCTCGGAGCGATGCAGCACACCCCCGACGGGCGGCCAACCCTCACCACGGCCGAACGCGCGATCGACGCCCGGTTCCGCGCCCGGCTGGCCCGGCTACCGCGTCACGGGCCGGGCGGGTGGTTTACCGAATTCGTGGTCTTCGGGCTCAAGCAGGCCTGGGCGTGCGTCTTCGGTGCCGCCATGCTGGCGATCATCTGTGCGGCACACCTCTGGTACCCGGACGACGCCGCGTTCGCCCGAAACGACGCCCTCACCGTCGCCGCCGTCGCCATCCAGGTCGCCATGGTCGCGGGAAGGCTGGAGAGCCTGCGCGAACTACGGGTGATCGTCCTGTTCCACCTCGTCGGCACGGTCATGGAGCTGTTCAAGACCCACGTCGGCTCGTGGACGTACGAGCCCGACGGGGTGCTCCGGCTAGGCGGGGTGCCCCTGTTCAGCGGCTTCATGTACGCCGCGGTCGGCTCCTATCTGGTCCGGGTGAACCGGCTGTTCGACCTGCGTTTCACGCGCTACCCGCCACGCTGGTTGACGGCCGTGGTGGCGGTCGCCATCTATCTCAACTTCTTCGCCAACCACTACCTGCCGGACGTGCGATGGCTGCTCATCACGGCAGTCGCACTCGTCTTCGGCCGCTGTGTCATGCACTTCCGGATATTCCGGGCACGATGGCGCATGCCGCTGCTGTTGGCCTTCGTCCTCGTCGCCTTCTTCATCTGGCTCGCGGAGAACATCGCCACCTGGTCGAACGCGTGGCTCTACCCGAGCCAGGTGGATGGTTGGCATCCGGTGTCACTGACGAAGCTGACGTCGTGGTTCCTCTTGATGATCATTTCGGTGGTGCTTGTCACCTGGATCTCGCCGCCGCAACCACCCGACGACGACCGGCAGCCACCCCGCGGCACCGACGAGACCGCAGATGGCGGGCTGCCGGTCGGCCAGCAGGAGCGGCGTCGGTCGCCTCTCGAACAGCAGGTCAGCCCTGGCGGCCCTTCCACTGCGGGTTCAGCCGGTTGACCACGACCACCCGACCGCGGCGGCGTACCACCGTCGAACCCGGCTTCCGGAGGGAACTACGTACCTTCATGTCCGTTTCTCCTCGGCTCGGGTCTCACGTCGTACGCATGCAGAAACGCCGACCCCTGAGGGTGGGATTCCCGGCGCCGGGCGCAGGTCCCCGTGCCACGACCTCCACCCGGGGACCTGCCGCCCTAACTGTCGGCTGGAGCGGTCGGTTCGACCGCGAGCAGGGCGGCGAGTTGTCGCAGAAGCTGGGGCCGGGCGCGGTAGTAGACCCAGGTTCCGCGCCGTTCGGAGTCGACCAGACCCGCCTCGCGCAGTGCCCGCAGGTGGTGCGAGATCGTCGGGCCGCTCAGGTCGAAGGCCGGGGTCAGGTCGCAGACGCACGCCTCTCCGCCCTCGGCCGAGGCGATCATCGACATCAGTTGCAGCCGAACCGGATCGCCGAGGGCCTTGAACGCGGGCGCCAGCAGCGCGGCGGTCTCACCTGACACCCGCTGCTGCGTCAGGGGCGGGCAGCAGGGGACGGCGGTCAGATCGAGGGAAAGCGGCACCGCCTGATTCGACATGCCTCTAGGTTGACACCTGTCTAATCAACGTGCAACTCTCTGATTCGAAGAACGTCGAGACAGCCGGTAGACGCCATCCCTGTCCGCACATGAGGGACCCGCACGACAAGCTGTTTCGACAACCATCAAACCTGAGGAGTCCTGATGAGCGACCTGGACCAGCTGCCCGTCGCTGTCATCGGTGCCGGGCCGGTCGGCCTCGCCGCCGCCGCGCACCTGCACGAGCGCGCCCTGCCCTACACCGTCCTTGAGGCGGGCGACGGCGCCGGTGCCGCCGTCCGCCAGTGGGCCCACGTCCGCGTCTTCTCGCCGTGGCGGTACAACATCGATCCGGCCGCCCGTCGGCTCCTCGACGAGGCCGGCTGGGTGGCACCCGACCTGGACGCCCTGCCGACCGGGGCGGACCTCGTCGAGAACTACCTTCAGCCCCTCGCGAACCTGCCGCAGCTCAAGCCGCATCTGCGCTACGGCGCGCGGGTGGCGGCGATCAGCCGACTCGGTTACGACCGGCTGCGCACCACCGGTCGGGAGTCCGCTCCCTTCCTGCTCCGCCTCACCGACGGACGGGAGATCCTCGCCCGGGCCGTGATCGACGCCTCCGGCACCTGGTACACCCCGAACGTCCTCGGCACCTCCGGCCTGCCCGCCCAGGGTGAAACCGACGCCGCCGCCTACCTGGAGCATGCCCTGCCCGACGTCCTCGGCACCGACCGGGCCCGCTTCGCAGGTCGGCACATCCTGGTCGTCGGTGCCGGCCACTCCGCCGCCAACACCCTGCTCTCGCTCGCCGAGCTCGCCGCCGCCGCAGCCGGCACCGAGGTGACGTGGGCCATCCGATCGCTGTCACCAACGCGTACCTACGGCGGCGGCGACGCCGACGCACTACCCGCTCGCGGCGCGCTCGGCACGCGGCTGCGGGCGCATGTCGACGCCGGCCGCATCCGCCTGCTGACCGGATTCTCCGTCCACGCGATCACCCCTACCGACGGTCGGGTCGCGGTGACCGTCCGGCGCGCCGACGACGCCCAGGAGCAGATCACGGTGGACCGGATCGTCGCCGCGACCGGCTTCCGGCCCGACCACTCGATCGCGGCCGAGCTGCGTCTGGATCTCGACCCGATCATGGGCGCCACCCGCGCTCTGGCTCCGCTCATCGACCCCAACGAACACTCCTGCGGCACCGTCCCGCCGCACGGCGTCGACGAACTCGCCCACCCGGAACCCGGCTACTACGCCGTCGGCATGAAGAGCTACGGCCGCGCGCCCACCTTCCTCATGGCCACCGGCTACGAGCAGACCCGGTCCGTGGTCGCCGCCCTCGCCGGCGATTGGCAGGCCGCCCGCGACGTACGACTCGAACTGCCCGAAACCGGTGTTTGCAGCAGCAACCCGGCCGACTCGGTCGCCGGTGACGACTGCTGTGGCCCAGCACCCGAGCGGACCGGCAAGGGCCTCGCCACAGGTATCAGCGGAGGTCTGCTCGCCGCACCGCTGAACCTGGTGAGCACCGAAGGGCCGGCTACCGACCGGGCCGGCGGCTGTTGCGGCAACTGAGGTCGGCCGACGAGTCGATCGCCCGGCGGACGATGTGCAGGGCCTGCTCCGCCGGGGGTAGGCCGGACTCGCTGACCACCCGGCCGTCCACGATGATCGCCGCGTATCCGGTGCCCCGAACCAGGTCTCGCAACAGGGCCCGCCAGGGCCGCCGGTGCCGGCGACCATCGCGCACGATCGCCGGCAGCAGGAACAGCGTGTTACGCGGATCGACGATCTCCACCTCGATCTCGGCTGGCAGACCGGCGCGGACCACCTGGTAGACCTCGCCCAACGGGCGCTGGTCGGCCCGTTGCCGCGCCGACGCGGGATCCTCGTGCCGGCCCTCGACGCAGATGTCGGCCGCGCCGGTGCAGCAGCCGGCGCCGGCACCGGGCGCATCCCACGGTCGGATCAGCAGGACCCGGTGCCGGGTCATCAGCGGCGTTCGTCGGTGGCACCGGCACCGGCTGCTGACTCGGCACCGACCGCCCGCTGCGACTGGTCGGCCGGCTCAGAGTCGGTGGCGGCAGCACCGTCGCTGTCCGGGCCGGGCCCGGAATCCGTTTCCGCCTCGACGGGCTGGCCGCTGGCGCGGCGCAGGGCGAGCACCGCCTCCACGATCAGCCAGAGGGCGAGGACGAAGATGATGGCGTCCAGGGGTGCCAGCACCCACTCGTCGGCCGCCACGAACTCGCGCAGTTGCACGATCAGCGCCCAGGTCGTCATCACCAGCAGGAAGACCAGCGGCACGATGACCGCGACCGGGTTGCGTCGGCGGCGCAGCACCCAGACCGCGATGACGGCCAGGGCGAGCCCGGCGGTGAGCTGGTTGGTGGTGCCGAAGAGTCGCCACAGCACCCCGAAGGTGTAGCCGGCGTCCCCGCCGCCCGGCAGCAGGGCGAGCGTCAGTGGTGCGGCGATCGCCAGCAGGCCGGCCAGGGTCAGGTGACGGGACAGCCGCCGCCAGCCGACCAACTCGGCGATCTCCTGCACGATGTAGCGCTGCAACCGGACACCGGTGTCCATGGTGGTGGCCGCGAACGAGATCACCACAACTGCCGCGAAGACGGTCGCGAGTTGGAACTCGATGCCGAGGTTTGTGGCGAAGCTGGCGATGCCGTTGACGAAGTTGCGGGTGGCGCCGCCCGACGCCTCGGCGTAGCTGGCGTACAGCCCCTCCCACTCGGCGCGCGTGGCGGCGACCCCGGCCGTGACCGCGATGATCGACCCGAGGGCGAGGCTGCCCTCGCCGATCGCCCCGGCGTAGCCGACGTACCGGGCGTCGGTCTCCTTGTCGAGCTGTTTGGAGGTGGTGCCGGAGGCCACCAGCGAGTGGAACCCGGATATCGCACCGCAGGCGACGGTGATGAACAGGAACGGGAAGATGCTCGGTGAGCCGGCCGGCACGTCGTTGAACATCGGCGCCACGATCCGGTCCATCCCGACCAGCACTCCGGCGAAGATCACCGCGATAGCGATGAACAGTTGGTGCGAGTTGATGTAGTCGCGCGGCTGCAACAGCAGCCACACGGGCAGCCGGGAGGCGATGAACGCGTAGACGAAGAGGATGATCACCCACAGGTCACGCGTCCGTTCGAAGCCCAGCGCGTCGGCCAAGCCGGTGATCTCGATGGGGTAGAGGTTGCCCACCCAGATCAGGAAGTAGAGCGCGGCCACGCCGATGAGCGACGGCACCAGCGCCGCGCTGCGGGTGCGGTAGATGTACTGGCCGATCGCGATGGCCAGGGGAATCTCCACGAAGATCGGTATGACCGCGCCCGGGTACGCCACGAGCAGGTTGCCGATCACCACCGCGAAGACCGCGTTCACAAGCGTGAGCAGGAAGAAGATGATCAGCAGGAAGAGCGTACGGGCCCGCTTGCTGATCACGTCCGCCGCGAGGGTGCCGATGTTGCGGGCACGGTGTCGCACCGAGACCGCGAGCGCCCCGAAGTCGTGTACGCCCGCCGCGAAGATGGTGCCGAACACCACCCAGGCCAACGCCGGTCCCCACCCCCAGAACACCGCGATCGCCGGGCCGACGATCGGAGCGGCTCCGGCGATCGAGGTGAAGTGGTGACCGAAGAGCACATGTTTGTTGGTGGGGACGAAGTCGACTCCGTCGGAGAACCGGTGCGCCGGGGTGACGTATGCCGGGTCCAACCCGTACACCCGGTCGGCGAGGTATCGCGAGTAGTACCGGTAGCCGATGGCGAACATCGCCATGACTGCGATGACGACGACGATGGCGGGCATACGGCTGCCTCCTTGCGGCCCGTGGGGGCGGGCGCTCGTGTGCAGATCCCGAAACCTGCCGGTAATGTAACGGGGATCACATTACAAGGTCAACCGAACGGCTCGATCACATGGACGTGGGTACGGATGTTCGGCGCGCGATCCAGGCCGCCACCGTCGGCGAGCTGGCCTGGCTCGACCGGGAGGGCCTGCCGCAGGCCCGGCCGGTCACGCCGCTGCTGCTCGACGACCGGCCCGCCGTCGCCTTCCCGTACGCCGAGGTCTCCTTCGCCCGCCGGCTGGCCGCCGCGCCGGTCGCGGCACTTGTCGTCTCCGACGACCGGCTCACCGGGCGTGGCTGGCGGCCGGTCGCGGCGACCGGCCGGCCCCGGCTGACCGAGGATCGCGACGGCACGCTCTTCGCGGAACAGTTGCTCAACCAGGAACTGCGCAAGTACCCGCCGGCCCGCGCGCTGATCGACTCGCCACTGCTGCGCCGGGAGCACTGGTGGTACCTGCCCCGACTGATAGTGGTGCTGGACGTCGTCACGACGATTGAGGTCGGCGCCCGCGTCGGCGGGGTCGGCGAGGTGCTGGCGGTCGCCCGCGACGATCAGCAGCTGTACGTGGACTCGGTGACGCGGCCCGACCGCGAGGGGAGCAAGGCGGTCCGGGTGGAGAGCCTCGCGGGTCGCGTACCCGCCAACGGCCCGGCGGTGCTGCTGGGGCACGACTTCGCCGCCCCCGACCTCGAACGGTGGACCCCGTGGACGACTCGGGGCGAGCTGACCGACGGCCTGCTTACCGTCACGGCGGCACCTACGCGTACCGCCGTGGCGCCGCCGCTCGGGTTGTGGCGACGGCTGACCCGCCAGCGTCGACTCGCCCGGGCCTGTCAGGACGCCCTCAACGGCTGACCCACCGACCCCTTCCGGAAAAGATTCACACGGGTGGATACGATGGGTACTATCGCGGTCGGGAGCCGCCAAGCCGTCGCAGGCAGCGTGATCACACGCCTGCCCTCTTGAGATCGTCATATCGATCGACGCATTCCTCCCGGGGTTTGGGCACCCCGGCGAGCGACACCGGCGTCGGCGGATCAACTGGAGCATCAATGAAACTCGCACGAACAGCACGTCGACTAGGACTCGGCGCGGCGTCCGTCCTCGTCGCCGCGTTCACCATGGTCGTGGTCAACCAGCCCGGCCCGGCCTCCGCGCACGGTTCGGTCACGAACCCGCCGTCCCGCAACTACGGCTGCTATGAGCGCTGGGGTGGCGACCACCTCAACCCGGCCATGGCCCAGAGCGACCCGATGTGCTGGCAGGCATTCCAGGCCAACCCGAACACCATGTGGAACTGGAACGGCCTGTACCGCGAGAACGTCGGCGGCAACCACCAGGCCGTCATCCCCGACGGGCAACTGTGCAGCGGCGGCCGTACCCAGGGTGGGCTGTACGCCTCGCTCGACACGGTCGGTGCCTGGACCGCCAAGCCGATGCCCAACAACTTCACCCTGACGCTTACCGACGGCGCCCGGCACGGTGCCGACTACATGCTCATCTACATCACCAAGCAGGGCTTCGATCCGACCACGCAGCCCCTCACCTGGAACAGTCTGGAACTGGTGCTCCGCACCGGCTCGTACCCCACCACCGGGCTCTACGAGGCGCAGGTCAACGCGGGCAACCGCACCGGCCGGCACGTGGTCTACACGATCTGGCAGGCGTCCCACCTCGACCAGCCGTACTACATCTGCAGCGACGTGACCTTCGGGGGAGGCAGCAACCCGCCGCCCACCACGCCCCCGCCGACCACTCCGCCGCCCACCACGCCCCCGCCCACGACCCCGCCGCCCACCACGCCGCCGCCGACCGGTAACGGTGCCTGCACCGCCACCTACCGCACGACCAGCGAGTGGCCCGGTGGCTTCGGCGGCGAGGTCACCGTCCGCGCCGGCAACGCCGCCATCTCCGGATGGACGGTGAACTGGACCTGGCCCAACGGCCAGAGCATCACGAACTCCTGGAACGCGTCGATCACCTCGAGCGGCGCCTCGGTCACCGCCTCGAACGTCGGCCACAACGGCTCGTTGAGCGCCAACAGCAGCGCCACCTTCGGATTCAACGGCTCCTGGAACGGCACCAACGGCACACCCACCCTCTCCTGCACCGCCCGGTAACAACCTCTCTACGGGGGGTGGCGCCGGTCGGCGCCACCCCCCGTCCGCACGTGCATAGCCGTCGCCCGACGACACCTTCCGGCTCGTCGCAGCGGTAACGGCGATCCGTCACGGGCGAGGCAGGTTCCTGAGGTCACCGCTTCCTGAGGTCACCGCGGGGCGATCTCCGTCCTCTTCTGCGATCCGTCCTCGCCGGGGACGTCACCCACGTACCGTCGAGGCAGGCCCGCCGTCGCACAGCCCCGAGGGTCGGACGGCGGCCGGATACCGGTCGGCCTGCCGCCACGGGGAAGGTGATGTCCTGTGCCAGGTCAGGTGCCAGCCGCCCCGTCCGGCGTGCGACCGTACGCGGTGGCCGGAGCACCGTTGCTCTGCAACGCCCGGGAACAGGGGCTGACCGGCGATGGCACCACCAACGACCAGCCGGCCCTGGCCGCGCTCGTGGATCTGCTCGGCGACGCGTTCGCCGCCGACGGACGGGCGCGAGTGATCTACTGCCCACCCGGGGTGTACGCGATCCGTGACGCCGGCACCGTCTGGCGCAGCGGGGTGTCTCTGATGGGTGCCGGGCCGGGCGCCACCCGCTTCGTCCTGAGCAACGAGGGCAACCGCTCCCAGGCGGTGCCGCTGGCCTTCTACACCGCCCAGTTGCACGGGGCCGATCCGGATCGGCCCCTGGCCTACTGCACATTCGCCGACTTCGAGATCGACGGCAAGGGCGTGGCGTCGGCACAGTACAACCCGTTGGCCAAGGGACTCGGGTTGCAGTTCGTCAGTGGTGGTCTGTTCCGGAACCTGTTCATCCACCACACCGCCGCAACCGGCTTCGGCTGCGACTTCCTCCAGGACACCCTGGTGGAGGCGGTCCGGGTGCTGGAATGCGGCCGGATGGACAACGGACTGGAGATGGGCGGGGCCGGCATCGGTGTCGGCATCGGGGGCTGGGGTCCGATGGAGCGGCTGGCCATCACCAACTGCGTCGCGGTCGGCAACGCGACAAACGGAATCTTCCTGGAGATGCAGTACCCCGACCGACCTCAGCCGCGCGGCATCCGGATCAGCGGCTGCCACGCGGAGAGCAACCGGTTCGGCATCTCCGACTGGGGTGCCGACGGGCTCATCGTCACCGGATGCACGATGACGGGAAACCTGGAGGCCGGCTTCCAGGTTTCGGCGAAGGGCACCACCGGCGTCCCCGGCAAGGGCGGCCTGCTCACCGACTGCGTCATCGACGGCAACCTGCGCGACGGGGTGAACATCGGCAACACCGTCGGCCCCTACACGGTGCGGGGTAACCGGATCACCGGAAACGGCCGGTACGGCTACCACCACCAGGATCTCGGCGACGGAGGCCGGGCGGCCGCCGAGGAAATCGTCATCGAGAGCAACGACATCTGGGGCAACAGTCGCGACGGTATCCGCTTCGACCGGCCACTGCGCGACGCCGTCATCATCAACAACCGGATCCGCAACAACGGCCGCCAGTGCGCCCCCGCCACCTCCGGGGGCGGCGAGTCTGTCCGCTACACCCGCAACACCGTCATCGACCAGGGCGCGGACTGGCCGGCCGACGGTCACCGCGGCAAGGTGGTCCGGGTCGGCCACCGGTACGCCGTGGTGGCCGCGAACAACGCCACCACCCTCACCCTCGCCCCGATCCGACCCGACGACGCCAGCAGTTGGAGCGCCGACACCCCGGCGCCCGGCACAGCGTACGAGTTGCCCCCCGCGCCCCTCACCCGGGCCGGCATCACCGTCAACGCCGCCGCCGACTCGGTCACGATCCGCGGCAACCTGATCCGGGACAGCGGCTCGGCCACCCAGACCCACGGGATCTGGGTCACGGACCGGGCCGACTGCGTCAACTGCCGGGTCGTGGAGAACGACCTCGACGGCAACCAGACCGTCATCCGGACCGACGGGTCCACCACGGGCGGTCGCTGGACCGACAACCAGGACCGCCGGTCGTAGGAGGTTCGGTCGGGTGCCACCGCCCGGTACCCGAACAGACGTGAGGAAGAGGGCATGACAGCGGAACGTGATGTGCGGCATCAGCGGTGAGGCGAGGTTCGACGGCACCACGCCCGACGCCGACGCGGTGACCCGAATGACCGAGGCGATGCGGTCCCGGGGCCCGGACGGCGAGGGCCTGTGGAGCGATGGCTGGGTGACCCTCGGGCACCGTCGGCTGACCGTCATCGACCTGTCCGACGCGGGCGGCCAGCCCATGGTGCGCGAGGATCTCGGCCTCGCCCTGGTCTTCAACGGGTGCGTCTACAACTACCCGGAGCTGCGCGAGGAGCTACGCGCCGCCGGGCACACCTTCCACTCCACCAGTGACACCGAGGTGATCCTGGTGGCGTACGCACAGTGGGGTGAGGAGTTCGTCGACCATCTGGTCGGCATGTTCGCCGTGGGCCTGATCGACCGCACCCGGCGTCGGCTCGTGCTGGCCCGGGACCGACTCGGCATCAAGCCCCTCTACCTCGCCGAGACGCCGGGCCGGCTGCGGTTCGCCTCGACGTTGCCGGCGCTGCTCCAGGCGGGCGACATCGACACCAGCGTGGACCCGGTGGCGCTGCACCACTACCTGTCCTGGCACTCGATCGTGCCGGCGCCCCGCACCATCCTGCGCGGCGTACGGAAGCTGCCACCGGCCACCGTGCGGGTCGTCGAGGCCGACGGCCGTAGCCGCGATCGCGTCTACTGGCGGCCGGACTACGTCCGGGATCCCGCCCACGCCGGTTGGGACGACCGG
Organism: Micromonospora sediminimaris; assembly: GCF_016863575.1. NCBI lineage: Bacteria > Bacillati > Actinomycetota > Actinomycetes > Micromonosporales > Micromonosporaceae > Micromonospora > Micromonospora sediminimaris. The sequence continues at coordinate 2,547 of NZ_BOPD01000034.1, read as the reverse complement.
GACTGGCGGGCCGCGATCGGTGACGCGCTGCGTACCGCAGTGCGACGACGGCTCGTCGCCGACGTGCCGGTCGGCGTGCTGCTCTCCGGTGGGCTCGACTCGAGTCTCATCGTGGCTCTGCTCGCCGAGGCCGGTCAGCAGCACCTCCGCACCTTCAGCATCGGCTTCGACAGCCGGCACGGCGAGGCCGGCGACGAGTTCCACTACTCTGATCTGGTCGCCCGCGCGTACGACACCGACCATCTCCGCATCCAACTCGCCAACGACGACCTGGTACCGGCCGTCCGCCGGACGGTCGAGGCGATGACCGAGCCGATGGGCAGCCATGACGTGGTCGCCTTCCACCTGCTCTCCGAGCAGGTGGCCGCGCATGTCAAGGTGGCGCAGTCCGGGCAGGGCGCCGACGAGGTGTTCGCCGGATACGGCTACCACCAGCCCCTGACCCAGGTGCCGCGGTCCGAGGCGACGCGAACCTTCACCGCCGCTTTCTTCGACCGCGACCACGGCGAGCTGATCCGGGTGGTTGGTCCGGCACACGCCGTCGACGTCGACGCCAGCCGGGATCTGGTGACGGCGGAGTTGAACGCACCGGGCGCGGAGACCGCCCTGGACGCGGTGCTGCGGTTGGACACCCACCTGATGCTTCCCGACGATCCGGTCAAACGGGTCGACAGCATGAGCATGGCGTGGGGTTTGGAGGTGCGTACTCCGTTCCTCGACCAGGATCTGGTCGCGCTCGCGGCAGCCTGCCCGCCCCAGCACAAGGTTGCCCAAGGTGGCAAGGGCGTGCTCAAGGAGGTCGCCCGCGAGGTGCTGCCCGCCGAGGTGATCGACCGACCTAAGGGCTATTTTCCGGTGCCCGCGTTACGCAACGTCGACGGCCCGGTCCGCGACCTCGTGGTGGCGGCGCTGCGGGCGCCGGAAGCGCGCGAGCGTGGGCTGTTCCGGCCGGCGTACGTGGACGCGTTGCTCGCCGACCCCGAACAGGCGCAGGCCGCCGCGGGCAGTAACAAGCTGTGGCAGTTGGGCCTGCTCGAACTCTGGCTACAGACCCACGGCATCCGCTGAGCGTGCCGGCTGCCGGTTCAACCGGCGGTGGTCTCGGCGGCGAGGTGGTCGAGGACCGCCCGCACGTCCCCACCGGTGCGTGCGATGACCCGCCGCTGCCGGGCCGCGCCGGTGCCGTCGCGGCGCAACCGGGCCAGCTGCTGCTGGACGTACGACAAGTCGCCGTGCCGGATCAGCGCGGGAGTCACCGTGGTGAACAGCTCCTCCACGAGGTCCCACGCCGGACGCGCGCCGCCGCCGCGCAGATCGATCAGCCGGCCGTCCAACCCCTCGTGAGCAGCTCGCCAGTGGGCCGCCGCGAGCAGACAACTACGTAGGCGGGGTGCGGAAACGCCGGCACGCACCTGGCCGACCATGGTGGCGACCAGGGCTCGCACCAGAGCCGCGACCAACACCGTGTCGTCCACCCCCGGGCAGACGTCCCCGACCCGGATTTCCACGGTGGGGTAGGTGGCGGACGGTCTGGCGTACCAGTAGACCATCGCCGCGTCGAGCATGATGCCCGCGTCGACGAGTTCCGCCACCGTCGCGTCGTAGTCGGCGAACGAGGCGAAGTACGGGGTGGGCCCGATGCTCGGCCAGCGCTCCAGTTGCATGGAACGCCAGCTCGCATGGCCGGTGTCCACGCCGTCGTGCAGCGGCGAGTTGGCGGTGAGCGCCTGCACCACCGGCAACCACGGGCGCAGGTGGTTGCAGACCTGCACCGCCAGTTCCCGGTCCGGCAGGCCAACGTGCACGTGACAGCCGCACACGGCTGGATCGTGCGCAACCGGACCAAAACGGCGGGACATGGCGTGATAGCGAGGTTCATCCGGAACTGTCCGGTGCGACTCGTGCACCGGAGTGGCTCCCACCGCGACCAACTGCGCTCCCGCCGACCGCGCCGCCTCCGCCGCGGCCCGCCGCAAGGTGATCAGGTGCGCCCGAAGATCGGCCAGGTCGGCACAGACCGGGCTGACCATTTCCACCATGCTGTGTCGGAACTCCTGCCGGCTCTGCTTCCGGGCCGCACCGAGCAGGGCCGTCAACACCCGGTCGGCAACCGGCAGACTCTCCCCCGTCTCCGGGTCCAGCAGCAGGAACTCCTCCTCCACCCCGAGGGTGAGGCGCGCTGGCGCATCCACGGCACTCAGGGGCGGTGCGATGGACGGGTGGTTCGTCATCGTCGGCATCCCCTCCTGCCGGCGACGGTCACCGCCGCCGCACTCGCGGGACTTCCCCGCCAGGGGGCCGGCAAACGGCATCCACCGACTGACCGGGCGGGCTCGGTGTGGACCGAGCCCGCCCGTTCCGGCCCCACCCGATCGATCGCGGGGCGTGCCGGCGCTCATCCGATTCGGCGAGCGCCCTCATCCGCGACGATCAGGCATCTTTCGTGCCGGATCTGTGTCGTGTCGTCAGCGTTGCAGGGTGAGCAGGCCGGGACGGTAGGGCAGGCGACCGTAGTCGCCGCCGGAGTTGGGGTCACGGCCCTGGTAC
>NZ_BOPD01000033.1:0-73838 GCF_016863575.1 Micromonospora sediminimaris | reverse complement strand
CGGGTCACCTCGCGATGACCCGACCCGCCGACGTGTGCGTTACTTGATCGCTTCGATCTTGGTCAGGTTGACCCGGTCGAAGAGATCCATCTCGACGTTCTTGACCTTGGTCGAGTGGCCGAAGTTGTTCTGGCCGAACCGCAGCGGTACGACCGGCAGGTCCTCGGCCAGCAGGTCCTCTGCCTCCTGGTACTTCTTGATCGCCTCTTCCTCGCTGGGGGCGCTGGCGCCCTCGGCGAGCAGACGGTCGAAGTCCGGGTTGCTGTAGCCGTAGTAGTTCGACGAGCCGTTGGTGCTGTACAGCGGGCCCAGGTAGTTCTCCATGGACGGGTAGTCCATGATCCAGCCCATCCGGAACAGGCCCACCGGCTGCTTTGCCTTGACCTTGGTCAGCAGGTCGGCGAACTTGGGCTCGGCGCTGCCGACGCAGTCCACGCCCAGGTTGGCCTTGAGCTGGTTGCAGGTGGCGTCGATCCAGTCCTTGTGGCCACCGTCGCCGTTGTAGGACAGGGTGATCTTCGACGGGCCGCCGGCGGCCTGGTAGAGCGCCTTGGCCTTGGCCGGGTCGAACTCGCCCGCCGCGCCGACGGTGTTCTCCCGGTAGCCGGCGACGGCCGGGGAGACGAACGCGCGGGCCGGCTGCTGCGAGTCCTTGAAGATCGACCGAGTGATCTCCTCGCGGTCGATCGCCATGGAGATGGCCTTGCGCACATCCGGGTTGCTGAACTCCTCCTGGAAGGTGGGGAAAGCCAGGAAGTGCAGCGACGACGCCGGGCTCTGCACGAAGCGGTCGCCCAGATCGGTGCCGGCGGTGGAGAGGTTCTCCGTCGGGATGGTCTTGATCACGTCGAGGTTGTCCGACAGCACGTCCGCGTACGCCGCGGTCAGCTGCTGGTAGATCCGGAACTCGACGCCGGCCACCTTCGGCTGCTCGCCGGGGAAGGCGTCGTACCGCTCGACCTCGACCTTGGCGTCGTGCTGCCAGGTGCCCTTCATCTTGAACGGGCCCTGGCCGATCGGTGCCTGCTCGTAACCCTCGACCAGTTCGCCGGGAGCGCTGAACGCGGCCTCCGGCAGCGGGTAGAAGGCGGTGTAGCCGAGCATCGATTTGAACTCGCTGTACGGCTGCGCGAGCGTGACGGTGAAGGTCAGGTCGTCGACCTGCTTCAGCCCGCTGAGCGTCTCGGCCTTCGGGCTCTCACCCTGCAGGTCGTCGTAGCCGGCGATCTTCTCGAAGAAGTAGCTGGAGTTCTGCCCGTTCGGCGCGTACGCGCCGTAGTTCCAGGCGTCGATGTAGTTGTCGGCGGTCACCTTCTCGCCGTTGTGGAACGTGTAGCCGTCCTTGAGCTTGATCGTCCAGGTGGTGTTGTCCTCGGACGTGATCGACTCGGCGGCCACCTCGTACGGCTTGTGGGCCTCGTCGTAGTCGACAAGCGGGCTGAACAGGGCGGCGAGCACCTGGGAACCGCTCGTCTCGTTGGTGTTGGTCGGCACCAGGTGCTGCGGCTCGGCGATCTCGATCCGCACGGCCGCGTTGGGGTCGCTCTCGCCGGATCCGCCGTCGCCGCCCGAGCCGCAGGCCACCAGGCCCAGGGTCACCGCGAGCGGGAGGGCGGTCCAGGCGGCGAGCCTACGAACACGCATCTAGCCTCCTCATCTCCATTACGCTGCGCAGTCGGGCCCGGCTTTGGGGTAACGCTGCGCAACGACGGGCAACGGTAGGTCGTATGCCGCGAGTCGGCAACGTAGCGGTTGCGAAGGGGTAACAGAACGCCACCCCCGGTCTTGTCGGTCTCCCGGTCGCGTGCTACGCGCATCGCTGCGCTACCGCCTTGAAGTGCGGAGATATGGACCGATTGGGCGACGTTGGCGACCCGGTGGGATGCCTGGTCGTGGCCCGTCATGATCGCCGGATTGTGGCCCTTCGTGCCCGCACGTCCGGAACGGGGGTGTTCGGCTCCACAGATTGTCACGCTAAGTGACGAATCACACCTCACGCAAAGTAGTCCGGCCGGACGGCTGGCCGGTCGGGTCGTCGAGGTCGGGGGAGCCGGTGGCGGCGGGCGTGAGACGATCTGCTCGTGACGGCGACGCTTCTGGACGGCAAGGCGACCGCGGCCGAGATCAAGGACGAGCTGCGGGCGCGGGTGAAGGCGCTGGCGGAACGGGGCACCGTGCCGGGGCTCGGCACGGTGCTGGTCGGGTCCGATCCGGGCTCCCAGGCGTATGTCAACGGCAAGCACCGGGACTGCGCCGAGGTCGGCATCGCCTCGATCCGCCGGGAGTTGCCGGCCGACGCCACCCAGGAGCAGGTCGACCAGGTTCTCGCCGAGCTGAACGCCGATCCGGCCTGCCACGGCTACATCGTCCAACTGCCGTTGCCGGCACACCTGGACACGCAGCGGGTGCTGGAGCTGATCGACCCGGACAAGGACGCTGACGGCCTGCACCCGGTCAACCTTGGCCGGCTGGTGCTCGGTTACGACGCGCCGCTGCCCTGCACCCCGCGCGGCATCGTGGAGCTGCTCCGTCGGCACGACGTGCCGCTGCGCGGCGCCAACGTGGCGGTGGTGGGCCGGGGCAACACCGTCGGACGCCCGCTGGGGCTGCTGTTGACGCGGCGGAGCGAGAACGCCACCGTCACCCTCTGCCACACCGGCACCCTGGACCTGGCCGCGCACACCCGGGCCGCCGACATCGTCATCGTGGCGGCGGGCGTACCCGGCCTGCTCACCGCGGACATGATCAACCCGGGTGCGGTCGTGGTCGACGTGGGCATCACCCGGGTGATCGGTTCCGACGGCAAGGGCCGCTACACTGGCGACGTGGACCCGGAGGTCGCCGAGGTGGCCGGCAAGCTGGTGCCGATGCCCGGCGGGGTCGGACCGATGACCCGGGCCATGTTGCTCACCAATGTCGTGGAGCGGGCCGAACGCTCATAACCGTCCGCCCCTGGCCCGATCGGTGCCAGGATGGCTGATACGGTCCGGAAAACCGACTGGTATCAGGGAGTGGGACGACCATGGGTAAGAAGGTCACTGTCGTCGGGGCCGGATTCTACGGCTCCACCACCGCGCAGCGCCTGGCCGAGTACGACGTCTTCGACACCGTCGTGATCACCGACATCATCGAGGGCAAGCCCGCGGGTATCGCCCTCGACCTCAACCAGTCGCGTGCTGTGGAGGGCTTCGAGACCACTGTCGTCGGGGTCACGACCGGCCCGAACGGTGAGGGCTACGAGGGCATCGAGGGCTCGGACGTGGTCGTCATCACCGCCGGCCTGCCGCGGAAGCCCGGGATGAGCCGGATGGACCTGCTGGAGACCAACGCAAAGATCGTCCGCCAGGTCGCCGAGAACGTGGCCAAGTACGCCCCGAACGCCGTCGTCATCGTGGTCTCCAACCCGCTCGACGAGATGACCGCGCTGGCCCAGATCGCCACCCAGTTCCCGCGCAACCGGGTGCTCGGTCAGGCCGGCATGCTGGACACCGCCCGGTTCACCAACTTCGTCGCCGAGGCGTTGCAGGTGCCGGTGAAGTCGGTGAAGACGCTGACCCTGGGCTCGCACGGCGACACCATGGTTCCGGTGCCGTCGCAGAGCAGCGTGAACGGCAAGCCGCTGCGCGAGGTGATGCCGGCCGAGCAGATCGAGGACCTGGTCGTACGTACCCGCAACGGTGGTGCCGAGGTGGTGGCCCTGCTCAAGACGGGGTCGGCGTACTACGCCCCGTCGGCGGCAGCGGCCCGGATGGCGAAGGCGGTCGCGGAGGACTCCGGCGAGGTCATGCCGGTATGTGCCTGGGTCGACGGCGAGTACGGCATCTCCGGTGTCTACCTGGGCGTCGAGGCCGAGATCGGTGCTCAGGGCGTCAAGCGCGTGGTGGAGACCGACCTCGACGCCGACGAGCTGGCCGCCCTCAGGGAGGCCGCCGAGGCCGTCCGCGCCAAGCAGGCCGACGTCGCGTCCATGTGACAGCGACGAACTGAGTCGATCAAGAGGTTTGCGTCTCGGGAAAGCTGATCCGAGACGCAAACCCCTTGATCAATCTGGCGGTTCGCCGGTGGAGGCACGGGCCGACCGGTGGGCGCGGCGTTCCTTGTCCGAGCCGATCCAGTACGCTCGTACTGCTTGAGCATGTCCCCTGAGAGGAGCGCCGGCCGATGGCGAAGATCAAGGTAAACAACCCGGTCGTGGAGCTCGACGGCGACGAGATGACCCGGATCATCTGGAAGCAGATCCGGGAGCAGCTGATCCTGCCCTACCTCGACGTCGACCTGCACTACTACGACCTCTCGATCCAGCACCGCGACGCCACCGACGACCAGGTGACCGTCGACGCCGCGAACGCAATCAAGGAGCACGGCGTCGGCGTCAAGTGCGCCACCATCACTCCGGACGAGGCGCGGGTCGAGGAGTTCGGCCTGAAGAAGATGTGGCGGTCGCCGAACGGCACCATCCGTAACATCCTCGGCGGCGTCGTCTTCCGCGAGCCGATCATCATGTCCAACGTGCCGCGGCTCGTCCCCGGCTGGACCAAGCCGATCATCATCGGCCGGCATGCCCACGGCGACCAGTACAAGGCCACCGACTTCGTGGTCCCGGGCCCGGGCACGGTGACCATCACCTACACGCCCGCCGACGGCTCGCAGCCGGTCGAGATGGAGGTCGCCAACTTCCCCGGCGGCGGCATCGCGATGGGCATGTACAACTACGACGAGTCGATCCGGGACTTCGCCCGGGCCTCGTTCCGCTACGGCCTGGACCGCAACTACCCGGTCTACATGTCCACCAAGAACACCATCCTCAAGGCGTACGACGGCCGGTTCAAGGACATCTTCGCCGAGGTGTTCGAGAACGAGTTCAAGGCCGAGTTCGACGCCGCCGGCCTCACCTACGAGCACCGGCTCATCGACGACATGGTCGCCGCCGCGCTCAAGTGGGAGGGCGGCTACGTCTGGGCCTGCAAGAACTACGACGGTGACGTGCAGTCCGACACCGTCGCGCAGGGCTTCGGCTCGCTCGGCCTGATGACCTCGGTCCTGCTCTCGCCCGACGGTCGCACCGTCGAGGCCGAGGCCGCGCACGGCACCGTCACCCGGCACTACCGGCAGTGGCAGAAGGGCGAGAAGACCTCGACCAACCCGATCGCCTCGATCTACGCCTGGACCCGTGGCCTGGCCCACCGGGGCAAGCTGGACGGCACCCCGGCGGTCAGCGAGTTCGCCAACACGCTGGAGCAGGTCATCGTCGACACCGTCGAGGGCGGCCAGATGACCAAGGACCTCGCGCTGCTGATCTCGCGGGACGCCCCGTGGCAGACCACCGACGAGTTCATGAACACGCTCGACGAGAACCTGGCGCGCCGCCTGGCCGCCTGAGTCTCACCCGCAGTTCACCGAGCCCGCCGGCCCGAGCGCCGGCGGGCTCGGTGTATCCGGTACCCGCAGCGGCGGCGTGTCGCGACCGGACGCGCCCATCGGCGTCACTTCGTCCGGCGCGCCTCGTTGACCTGGATGGACGAGATGCCAGTCCCGTCCTGGAAGGTTGACCGTCGCCACCGCGCGACTCGCGTGCCCAGCAGCCAGCCTTCCCGGCTGTCGAGTACAGCCAGCCGTCCCTTCCCCGCGGGGGGCCCTGTCCCGGGCCCCCCGCGCCCTGCTGTCCGCAGGGCCGTAGCTCCGGCCCTGCCCGGCGGCGACCGACGTGGACCGTCCGCTAGACCGCGCGCAGCAGCTCGGCGGCCCGCTCGGGGGCGATGTCGTTGATGAAGACCCCCATCGCCGACTCCGAGCCGGCGAGGTACTTCAGCTTGTCCGCCGCCCGCCGGACGCTGAACAGTTGCAGGTGCAGATGCCCCAGCTCACGCTCGACGCGGACCGGTGCCTGGTGCCACGCGGCGATGTAGGGCATGGGTGTGTCGAACAGCCCGTCGAAGCGGCGCAGCAGGTCCAGGTAGAGCGGCCCGAAGGCGTCGCGTTCCGCCTCGGTCAGCGCCGGCAGGTCGGGCACCGCCCGGTGCGGCGCGACGTGCACCTCGAACGGCCACCGGGCGGCTGCCGGGACGTACGCCGTCCAGTGCGGGTTCGTCGCCACCACCCGCTCGCCGGCGGCGCGCTCGGCGGCCAGCACGTCGGCGTAAAGGTTGCCGCCGCCGGTGCGCTCGGCGTGCCGGCGGGCCGCGCCCAGCAGCGACCGGGTCCGTGGGGTGACGAACGGGTACGCGTAGATCTGCCCGTGCGGGTGGTGCAGCGTCACCCCGATCTCCACCCCCCGATTCTCGAAGCAGAAGACCTGTTCGACGCCGGGCAGCCCGCCGAGCACGGTGGTCCGGTCGGCCAGCGCGTCCAGCACCGTACGCACCCGGCTCGGCGGTAGCGCGGCGAAGGAGGCGTCGTGGTCGTCGGTGAAGCAGACCACCTCACAGCGCCCCTGCCCCGGGCGGACCGGAGTGAACGGGGTGATCGCGGCCGGTTCGGCCACCACCCGCCCGCTCAGCGCCGGAAACCGGTTCTCGAAGACCGCGACCGCGTACTCCGGGGCCGGGATCTCGCTGAGCCGGTCCGGCGTCGAGGGGCAGAGCGGGCACTGGTCGGCCGGGGGAAGGAAGGTCCGGGTCTGCCGGTGCACCGCCAGCGCCACCCACTCGTCGGTGAGCGGGTCGTAGCGCAGTTGGGAGGCGGGTGGGAGAGGCGGCAACGGGCGCCGGTCCGGCTGGTCCCGGACGGCGTCGTCGCGCTCGTCGAAGTAGATCAGTTCGCGGCCGTCGGCCAGGCTGATCGCCGTACGTTTCATCGCAATGTCCCGCCTTCGGTGACCGGCACGACGATCAGCTCGCCGACCCGGTCGGTGAGCAGTCGTCGGGCCTCCGGTGCCAACCGGTCGTCGGTGACCAGCACGTCGGCCGTGTCCAGGTCGGCGATGGCGGAGATGCCGACCGTGCCCCACTTGGTGTGGTCGGCGAGCACCACCAACCGGTCCGCCGCCGCGACCAGGGCCCGGTTCGTCTCGGCCTCGGTCAGATTCGGGGTGGTGAAGCCGGTCCGCTCGGTCATCCCGTGCACGCCGAGGAAAAGCAGATCCAGGTGCAGGGTCCGGACGGCGCCGACGGCCAGCGGCCCGACCAGGGCGTCGGAGGGGGTGCGAACCCCGCCGGTCAGCACCACCGTCTGGTCGGTGCGGCCCCGCCGGTGCAGGATGTCGGCCACCGGCAGCGAGTTGGTCACCACGGTCAGGGCCGGCACGGCGATCAGCTGCCGGGCCAGTTCGGCGGTGGTGGTGCCGGCGGAGAGCGCGATCGCCGCTCCGGGCCGGACCAGCTTCGTGGCCCGCGCCGCGATGGCCGTCTTCTCGGCCTGCCGGCGTACCGACTTGGCCCGGAAACCCGGCTCGTCCGTGGCGCCGGTGGCGGTGGCACCGCCGTGCACCTTGGCGAGCAGGCCACGTTCGTGCAGCAGGTCCAGGTCACGGCGGATGGTCATGTCGGAGACGCCGAACTCGGCGGCCAACTCGCCGACGCGTACGCCGCCGGTCACGCGGACCCGGTCGAGGATCGCCGCATGGCGCTGCCGCGCGAGCATCGACCCCTCCCGGCCTCACGTGAGCGAACAGATCCGGACAGAAACAAACATTAGCGCTCGGAGTCGACCACCGGAAGGGAGGATGCTTCCGGGGTCAGATCGCGGGCAGGCGCGGCTCCACCCAACCGGTCTCGGTCAGGTGGTGCAGGACCCGTCGTACCGCCTCGTCGACGGAGAGATCGGTGGTGTCGAGCACCAGATCCGCGTCGGTCGGCTCCTCGTACGGGTCGTCGATGCCGGTCATCCCGGTGAGCAGTCCCGCCCGGGCGCGGGCATACAGGCCCTTGCGGTCGCGCTTCTCGCAGACCTCCAACGGAGTGGCCACGTGCACCAGCACGAACCCGGCGCCGGCGGCCATCGCCATCTCCCGGGCGGTCGCCCGGGCCTGGGCGTACGGGGCGATCGGGCAGCAGATGCCGATGCCGTGGTGCCGGGCGATCTCGGCGGCGACCCACCCGATCCGACGCACGTTGGTGTCCCGGTCGGCCTTGCTGAAGCCCAGCCCCGCGGTCAACTCGCGACGAACCACGTCACCGTCGAGCAGCGTGACCGTCCGCTCGCCCTCCTCCCGCAGCGCGTCGGCGAGCCCCCGGGCGACTGTCGACTTGCCGGAACCCGAGAGCCCGGTCAGGAACACCACCAGGCCGCGGTGCCGCCGGGGCGGTCGGGCCCGGCTCAGCTCCTTCGCCACCGCCGGGGGAGTGTGCCACTCGGGCAGCGGGAACCCACGGTCCAGCAGGTCTTCGATCTCCGCCTGGCTCAACGCCAGCCGTCGGTTGCGGGGCGGGATGTCGTCGCGCCAGCGCCACTGGCCGTCCCGGTTGTCGTAGGCCAACTCGCGGGGCACCAGCACGCGCAGCCCGGCCCCGGAAAGCATCTCGCCGGTGGAGAGCAGGTGGGTGACGCCGTACGCGGCGGAGACCCGGGCCAGTAGCAGGGCGTCACTGATCTCGTCGCGTCGCCGGGAGAACGGCACGGCTACCAGGGTCGCCGGCGGCATCCGGTCCCGGGCGGCGAACACGCTGCGGACCAGCGCCTCCGGCGGTAGCCCACCGGTGCCGTCCTCGCCCACCGGAATCATGATCAGCAGGTGGGCGCTCAGGGTGCGTACGGCATGTGCGATCTGCGCCAGTTGCGGCCGGTGCAGCGGCCGGTCGGCGACCACCCCGAGCACCCGGCCGGGCGGCAGCAACGCGCGGATCTCCTCGGGCGTACGCCGCAGCCGCTGGAACGGACCGTGCGCGCCGTCGCCCAGCCGGCGCACGGTGCCGCCGACCCCGGCCACGCCGTCGCGGATCGTCCAGGCGTCGGCCACCTCCAGGGCCGCCATCGGTGCGCCCTCGCTGTCGGTGAGCACCAGCGTCCGGCGGCCCGGGTCGGCGAGGTCGAGCTGCTGCACCACCGTCGCGGGCACCTGGAGCGGGACGGCGACCGGCCACGGGGCGTCGTCGACGAGCCGGCCCCGGCGGCTGACCGAGACGAGGTCGGCCCGGGTCATGAACCCGACCAGCGGCGCGTACGCACCGATCAGCAGCAGCTCGAGATCCGCGAGTTCACCGGGACGCGGCGTGTACGTCGGTGCTTCCCGCAGCACCTCGTCGGGCAGCACCCACCCGTTGCTCATCAGACCCCCAACTCCGGCGACCGGCACACAGTTTCGCAGCCGGTCGCCGATCGGTCGAGAGCGCCACCATGCCCGCCGTGCCACTGCTGTCGACGGGCCGCTTCGCGATGTCGTACGCGTTCGGCCGCTCAGCCCAGCGTGGCCGCCCCGAACGAGACCGCGAACCGCTTGCACCAGATGGAAACGCTTGTCAGGTCCGACAGGTCGACATCGTTCGGAATGGCGTAACCCTGGTCGCCGCGATTGCCCTTGAGCCGCCCCAACTCGACCCAGTGGCCGTCGTCGAACACGTGCCACCCGTCCCGGCCCTCGATCACCGGCTGGTCGGTCAGCCACACCCGCAGGTCCGGGCCATTGGAGGTGTCCAGACCTACCAACTCCAGCCGGTGCTGCCCGTCGGCGGTGCGTACGATCCGGGCGCTTCCGGAGGTGTCGTGCTCGTGGCTGATAAAGTCACCGGAGCTGACCAGGGTCGCCGCCGCGGCGTCGGGGGAGGCGGGCGGGGCGGAACTGGTCGGCGTGGCCGAACCGGTTGGTGCGGCGGAGGTCGCCGGGGTGGCGACCGTGGACAGCCGCTCGGCCACCTCGGCGTCGGTCAGCAGCTTCCACGGCTGGAACCAGTACAGGCCGAAGGCCGAACCGGCGGCCAGCACGGTGATCGCGATCCACGTGAGCGGAGTACGGAACAGGCGGCGAATGAGCATGTCCCAGTCTGTCGCGGCTGGTCGCGTGCTGTCAGCCGCGCAAATCTTACGAACTGCGAACCGACTGCCCTCCGGTCGCGGCCGATCTCCCTAGGGGGAGGTGGCGTGCCGGTATCAGGGGAAACGGGGGTTGCTTCCGGAGCGCGGTGCATTGTCCGACCGCTCTAGGCTGACGACGTGACACTGATCGCAACCGAGTCGTTGACGAAGGTCTACGGCGGCGGAGTCACCGCACTGTCCGATCTGACGGTCGCGGTGGAACCAGGGATCGTCGGCCTGGTCGGCGCCAACGGCGCCGGCAAGTCCACTCTGATCAAGCTGCTGCTCGGCCTGCTCACTCCCACCCGCGGCCGGATACAGGTGCTGGGCCTGGACCCGACCGCCGACACGGCGGCCGTGCGGGCCCGGGTCGGCTACATGCCCGAACACGACTGCCTGCCGCCCGACCTTTCCGCCGCCGAACTGGTCACCCATCTGGGGCGGATCAGCGGCCTACCGCGCACGGTCGCCCGGGAACGGGCCTCCGAGGCGCTGCGCCACGTGGGTCTGCACGAGGAGCGCCACCGGCCGGTGGGCGGCTACTCCACCGGCATGAAGCAGCGGGTCAAGCTCGCTCAGGCGCTGGTGCACGATCCGGACCTGCTGCTGCTCGACGAGCCCACAAACGGCCTCGACCCGGCCGGGCGGGACGCGATGCTCGCACTGGTGCAGCGGATCGGCACCGAGTTCGGCATCTCCGTGCTGGTCTGCTCGCACCTGCTCGGTGAGGTCGAGCGGATCTGCGACACCCTGGTCGCCATCGAGGGCGGGCGGCTGCTGCGGGCCGACCACATCGCCGCCATGACCTCGGCCACCGACGTGCTCGCGGTCGAGGTCAGCGAGGGCACCGAGGCGCTGGCCACCCGGCTGGCCGCGCTCGACCTGCCGGTGGGCCGGGAGGGCAGGCTGCTGCTGGTGCCGCTGGCCGACGAGCGCACGTACGACCTGATCCTCGGTGCGGTGGCCGAGCTTGACCTGCCCCTGCACCGGCTGGACCAGCGCCGGCACCGGGTGGCCGAACTCTTCGCCCGGAGGGAGAACAGCCATGCCTGAGCCGACCGGCGTCATCCACGACATCGGCTACCAGCGCTACACTGGTCCCCGGCTGGGCCGCCGGCACGTCTTCGGGGCGCTGTACCTGCACGGCGTGCGGACCACCTTCGGGCTGGGGCGCAGCGCCAAAGCCAAGATCTTTCCCTGGTTGGTGGTCGGCATCGTGCTGCTGGTGGCCGCCGCGGTGACCGCGATCCGTAGCCAGATCGGCGAAGTGATCATGACGTACGCCCAGTTCGCCGACGCGATGAGCTGGCTGGTCATCTTCTTCGTCGCGGTGGCCGCGCCCGAGCTGGTCTCCCGGGACATGCGCAGCGGTGTCCTGCCGCTGTACTTCTCCCGGCCGCTGCCGCACGCCGACTACCCGCTGGCCAAGCTGCTTGCCCTGGTCACCGCGCTTTTCCTGCTGCTCGGCGCGCCACAACTGCTGATGTTCCTCGGCGGTGCCTTCACCGCCGACGGCATGGGCGCGGTCTGGGACGAACTGCTCGATCTGCTGCCCGGGCTGCTCTACGCCGGGTTGTGGGCGGTGGTCTTCGCCTCGGTCGGTCTGCTGGTCGCCTCGATGACCGGAAAGCGTGCCTTCGCCGCCGGCGGGATCGTCGCCGTGTTCCTGATGACCACGCCCATCGTCGGCATCCTGTCGGTCCTGCCGTCGCAGGCGGCTAACCAGCTCGCCGGCATCGCCTCGCCGCCCACCCTGGTGCAGGGCGTCGGCCTCTGGACGATGCGCGACCTGCTGATCACCGAGTCCAACACCGCCGACCTCGACCTCGGGGCCTTCGGCCCGGTGTACGCGCTGGCCGCCGCCGCGCTCGTGGCGGGCTGCGTGGCCCTGCTGCTGGCCCGCTACAAGAAGGTGGCCGCACGATGACCATGACGAACACCGCACCGGCGGCCACCGCCACCACCACCAGCACCCTTGACCTCGCCGGGGTCTCCCGCTGGTACGGCAACGTGGTCGCGGTCAACAACGTGAGCATGAGCCTCGGGCCCGGGGTGACCGGGCTGCTCGGACCAAACGGGGCGGGCAAGACCACCCTGCTGCACATGATGGCCGGCTTCCTCACCCCGTCCCGGGGGCAGGTGACCCTGGACGGCCGTCCCACCTGGCGCAACCCGGAGGTCTACCGGCGACTCGGCCTGGTCAGCGAGCGGGAGGCGGTGCACAGCTTCCTCACCGCGTACGAGTTCGTGCTGGCCACCGCGAAGCTGCACAAGCTGCCGGATCCGCAGGCCGCCGCCCGCCGCGCCATCGACCTGGTGGAGATGGCCGACGCCCAGGACCGCCGCATCGGCACGTACTCCAAGGGCATGCGGCAGCGCACCCGGGTGGCGGCGGCGCTGGTGCACGACCCGCAGGTGCTGCTGCTCGACGAGCCGTTCAACGGCATGGACCCGCGCCAGCGGTTGCACATGATGGAGCTGCTGCACTCTCTCGGCGACGCGGGCCGGACGATCCTGTTCAGCTCGCACATCCTGGAGGAGGTCGAGCAGGTCTCCGGCACGGTGCAGGTGATGGTCGCCGGTCGCCTTGCCGCCTCTGGCGACTTCCGGACTATCCGGCGGCTGATGACCAACCGGCCGCACGTCTTCGCCATCCGCTCCACCGACGACCGGGCGCTGGCCGTCGCGTTGATGGCCGAGTCGTCGGTCAGCGGGGTCGAGCTGGGCCGCGAGGGCCTGACCGTACGCGCCGGTGACTACGGCGCCTTCACCCGGATGCTGCCGAAGGTCGCCCTGGCCCGGGGCGTACGGGTCCAGCAACTGGTACCCGAGGACGAGTCCCTGGAGAGTGTCTTCTCCTACCTGGTGGAGGCCTGATGTCCACTGTCTCCTGGATCACGATGCGCGGCCTGTTCGGGCGTCGCCGATTCCTGCTGCTGCTTCCGCTGCCGATACTCCTGGTCGGGCTGGCGGTGCTCTCCCGGGCGCTCGGGGTGACTCCCGCCGACTGGGGGCCGCCGGTGCTGGTCGGCCTCGGGCTGGCCGTGGTGCTGCCGGTGGTCGCCCTGATCGTCGGCACCGGCGTGCTCGGGGCCGAGATCGACGACGGCACGGTGGTGCACGTGCTCACCACGCCACTGCCGCGCTGGCAGATCGTGCTGCCCAAGCTGGCCGTCGCGGCCGGGGCCACCGCGGTCACCGTCGCGGTCCCGCTGTTCGCGGCGGGCCTGCTGGCCGACTCGGTACGCCTCGGCGCGGCGCTCGCCGTCGCCGCGTCGGTAGGTGCGCTGGCCTACACCGCGCTGTTCGTGGCGGCCAGCCTGCTCACCCGGCGACCGGTGCTGCTCGGCCTGGTCTACGTGCTGATCTGGGAAGGGCTGCTCAGCAACGTGGTCACCGGCACCCGGGTGCTGTCGATCCAGCACTACGTGATCGCCCTGGCCGACCGGCTCGCCCCGACCAACCTGCTCAGCACCACGGTCTCCGTGTCGGTGGCGGCGGTGATGACCGCGCTGATCATCATCGCCGCCACCTTCCTCTCCATCGACCGCCTACGCTCCTTCTCGGTGGCCGGCGAAACCAGCTGACCCACCTCTAGGCGGGTGTCGGGAGGCAGCACTTTCGGGGGAAGTGCTGCCTCCCCGGCTGTTGAGGCAGCACTTCCCCCGATGTTGCACGGCATCCTCAGAAGGCGCAGGCGATGACCAGGGTCGGGGTGCGGTCGGGGAGCAGGTCGAGCTTGCCGATGCGGCCGGCGGCGCGTAGGTCGTCGATTACCAGCGTGAGCTGGTCGAGTACGGCGGCCGGGCCGAGCGCCTCGGCCAACGGCACCTCCGCCTTCATCGACAGCTTCCGTTCCGACTTGGCCCGGCGGACCTGCCCCAGCGCGTCGGCGGCGAGCCGCAGCAGGTGCGGGTCACCTTCGCCCTGGATCGCCCGGCCCACCTCGTACGTGGTCGGCCACGGCGCGCGGTGCACCGAACCGTACCGCCACCACGACCAGACCTCCTCGGTCGCGTACGGCAGGACCGGGGCGAAGAGCCGCAGCTGTACCGACAGTGCGGTGGCCAGCGCCGCCCGGGCCGAGTCGGCCCCGGCTCCGCTGCCGTAGGCGCGTTCCTTCACCAACTCGATGTAGTCGTCGCAGAACCGCCAGAAGAACGACTCGGTGGCCTGGAGTGCGGCCGTGTGGTCGTACCCCTCGAACGCTGTTGTCGCGGTGGCCACCACCTCGGACAGTTCGGCGAGCATGGCCCGGTCGAGCGGTTCGGTCGCGGGTGCGCGCAGCGCGTCGGCGGCGCCCAGCCCGAGCGCGAACTTCGACGCGTTGAGCAGCTTGGTGGCCAACCGCCGGCCGATCCGGATCTGGGCCGGGTCGAAGGCCAGGTCGGTGCCGGGCTTGCCGCTGGCCGACCAGTACCGCACCGCGTCCGAGCCGTGCTGTTCCAGCAGCGCCATCGGGGTCACCACGTTCCCCTTGGACTTCGACATCTTCTTGCGGTCCGGGTCGAGGATCCAGCCGGACAGCTCCGTCGTGCGCCAGGGCAGCACACCGTGCTCCAGATGCGACCGGACCACTGTGGCGAACAGCCAGGTGCGGATGATGTCGTGCCCCTGCGGGCGCAGGTCCATCGGGAAGACCCGCCGGTACAGATCCGGGTCCCGTTCCCAGCCGCCGACGATCTGCGGAGTCAGCGACGAGGTGGCCCAGGTGTCCAGCACGTCCGGGTCGCCGATGAAACCGCCCGGCACGCCGCGCTGCGACTCGTCGTACCCCGATGGAGTGTCCTCGGACGGGTCGATCGGCAGCGCGGACTCCTCCGGCGTGAGAGGCTGGGTCCAGTCCGGTTCGCCAGCGTCGTCGAGCCGGTACCACACCGGCACCGGCACCCCGAAGTAGCGCTGCCGGCTGACCAGCCAGTCGCCGGTCAGGCCACCCACCCAGTGTTCGTAGCGGTGTCGCATGTGCTCCGGCACCCAGCGCAGCTCCCGCCCGCGTGCCAGCAGTTCCTCCCGCAGACCTGTGTCGCGGCCACCGTTGCGCAGATACCACTGCCGGGTCGAGACGATCTCCAGGGGCCGGTCGCCCCGCTCGTAGAACTTCACCGGGTGGGTGATCGGGCGCGGCTCGCCGACCAGGTCATCCGCCTCGGCCAGCTGCTCCACAACGGTCCGTCGGGCGCCGTTCACCGTCTGCCCGGCCAGCGCCGCGTACGGCTGCGCGGGCACCCCGGCCGGCGGCTCCGGCAACAGCCGGCCGTCCCGGCCGACGACGACCCGGGTGTCCAGGGCCAGTTCCCGCCACCAGGTCACGTCGGTCAGGTCACCGAAGGTGCAGACCATCGCGATGCCGGTGCCCTTGGCCGGGTCCGCCAGCGGATGCGCGCGCACCGGCACCTCCACCCCGAACACGGGGGTACGCACAGTCGTGCCGACCAGGTCCGCGTACCGCTCGTCGTCGGGGTGGCAGACCAGCGCGACGCAGGCCGGCAGCAGCTCCGGCCGGGTGGTGTCGATCAGCACCGCCCGCCCGCCCGGTCCGTGGAAGCGCAACCGGTGGTACGCGCCGGGGCGTTCCCGGTCCTCCAGTTCGGCCTGCGCCACGGCGGTGGCGAAACCGACGTCCCACAGCGTCGGCGCCTCGGCCTGGTACGCCTCGCCCCGGGCCAGGTTGCGCAGGAAGGCCCGCTGGGAGGTGGCCCGGGCCACCGGCCCGATTGTGGTGTACATCAACGACCAGTCCACCGACAGGCCGAGCCGCCGCCACAACGCCTCGAAGACCTGCTCGTCGGCGACGGTCAACCGTTCGCACAGCTCGATGAAGTTACGCCGGGAGATCGGGGTCGGGTTCTTCCGGGCGGCGTCGTTCACCGGTTCGGTCGGTGGTGCCCAGTCCGGGTCGTACGGCAGCGAGGGGTCACATCGCACCCCGTACACGTTCTGCACCCGACGTTCGGTGGGCAGGCCGTTGTCGTCCCAGCCGATTGGGTAGAAGACCGTCCGGCCGCGCATCCGCTGGAACCGGGCGATCAGGTCGGTGTGCGTGTACGAGAAGACGTGCCCCATGTGCAGCTCGCCCGATACGGTCGGCGGCGGGGTGTCGATCGCGTATACGTCGGACCGCTGCCTGCTGCGGTCGAACGCGTACGTGCCCTCCTCCTGCCAGCGGCGCGACCAGGTCTCCTCGAGCCCGTCCAGAGTCGGACGCTCGGGGACGCCGGTGCGGGCCGTCCTCGCCGTATCAGTCATCCGTAGATCGTAGGCACCGGGACCGTGACGGGCACGCCATTACCTGATCACCAACGGTCAGAGCAGCGAGTCGCGCCACTGGCGGTGCAGGTCGGCGTACCGGCCCCCGCCGACGATCAGTTCGGCCGGCGGCCCGTCCTCGACGATCCGGCCCCGGTCGAGGACCAGGACCCGGTCGGCGGTCTCCACCGTCGAGAGCCGGTGCGCGATCACCAGCGCGGTCCGGTCCCGCAGGATGCTGCCGAGCGCCTGCTGCACCAGACGTTCGGTCGGCACGTCCAGCGACGAGGTGGCCTCGTCGAGGATCAGCACCGCCGGGTCGGCCAGGAACGCCCGGGCGAAGGCGACCAACTGCCGCTGCCCGGCGGAGAGCCGACCACCGCGCCGGTGGACCTCGGTCGCGTACCCGTCAGGCAGCGCCGAGATGAAGTCGTGCGCGCCGATCGCCCGGGCAGCGGCCTCGACGGCGGCGTCGTCGGCGTCCGGGCGACCGAACCGGATGTTGTCCGCGACGGTGCCGCCGTACAGGTGCGTCTCCTGGGTGACCAGCACCATCGCCCGACGCAGCTCCGCGTCGGCCACCTCGCGCAGGTCCACGCCGCCGAGAGTGACCGTGCCGCTGTCCGGGTCGTGGAACCGGGCGAGCAGCTTGGCGACGGTGGACTTGCCGGCGCCGGTCGGCCCGATCAGGGCCACGGTCTGCCCGGCCGGGATGGCGAGGTCCAGCTCGGTGAGGATCGGTGAGTCCGGGCGGTACCCGAACGACACCCCGTGGAAGCGGACCGCGCCGCGGGCCGGGCCGTCGGGCAGTGGCACGGGCCGGGTCGGTTCGGCGACCGAGGGCCGCTCGTCGAGCACCCCGGCGAGCTTCTCCAGCCCTGCCGTCGCCGACTGGAGCGAGTTGTAGAACTGGCTCAGCTCCTGCATCGGTTCGAAGAACCGGCGCAGGTAGAGCAGGAAGGCCGCGAGCACACCGACCCCGGTGTCGCCGCCCAGCACCCGGGCGCCGCCGTAGCAGAGCACCACCGCGACCGTGACGTTGCCGATCAGCTTGATGCCCGGTGAGTACGTCGCGATCAGGTGGAAGGCGTGCCGACTGGACCGACGGTAGTCGTCGTTGACCGAGTCGAAGATGTGTTGGTTGCGCGCCTGCCGGCGGTACGCCTGAACCGCCCGGATGCCCCGCATCGACTCGACGAAATGGACGATGACCAGTGCCATCGCCTCCCGGGTACGGCGATAGGCGGAGGCCGAGGCGCGGGCGAACCAGCGGGACAGCCAGAACAGCAGCGGGAAGGCGAGCAAAGTCACCGAGGCCAGCGGCAGGTCCAGCCAGAGCAGGATGCCGGCCACCGAGACGATCGTCAGGGCGGCCATCACCAGGCTCTCGACACCCCCGTCGACCAGCTCGGCGATCGAGTCGATGTCACTGGTCAGGCGCGAGATCATCCGCCCTGACGTGTATCGCTCGTGGAAAGCCACCGGCAGGTGCAGGAAGTGTGCGTACACCCGGCGGCGCAGGTCGAGCAGGACGGCCTGGCCGATGCGGGCGGAGATGGTGAGGAAGCCACGCCGGGCCGCGTACTCGATGCCGGCCGCGGCGGCGAACGACACGGCCACGGCGATCAACGGGCCGGGCTCGCCGGCCCGGAGCGGCTCGATCGCCCGGTCGATGCCGAGCATGACCAGGTACGGCCCGGACATGGCCGCGGCGTTCTGGGTCAACAGCAGCGCGACCGCCGTGCCCAGCCGGGCCCGGTGCGGGCGCAGCACGTCCGCCAGCAGCGCCCGGCTGCGGGCCCGGAGCCGGGCCACCGCCGCCGGATCGCTGTCCTCGGCGAGGCTGCGGTCGGCGTTCGGGTCCGGTGCCACCCCCCGCCAGTGCGCCGGGTCCGCCTCGGGCGGTGGCTCCGGCACGGCCGACGCGGCGGTCACGAGAGCACCAGGGGAGAGCCGCCGGGCGTCGGATCGGTCGATGTCGGTGTGCCGGCGATCGACGCCGCGGCCGGCTCGGCGGAGAGCAGCCCACGATAGGTGGGAACGCCGGCGAGCAGCTCGGTGTGGGTGCCGACGGCGGTGATCCGGCCGTGCTCCAGCAACGCCACCCGGTCGGCCAGGGCGATCGTGGACGGACGGTGCACCACCAGCAGCGCGGTGGTGTTGCGCAGCACCCGCTTGAGCGCCGACTCCACCAACGCCTCGGTGTGCACGTCGAGCGCGGAAAGCGGGTCGTCGAGCACGAGCACCGCCGGTCGGATCAGCACCGCCCGGGCCAGGGCGAGTCGTTGCCGCTGGCCGCCGGAGAGCGACAGGCCCTGCTCCCCGAGCCGGGTACGCAACCCCCACGGCAGGTCGTACGCGAACTCGGCCTGGGCCAGTGCCAGCGCGGCCCGGACCTCGTCCTCGCCGGCGTCGGGCCGGCCCAGGGTGAGGTTCTCCCACACCGACATGGAGAACAGCGTCGGCTCCTCGAAGGCGACCCCGACCAGGCCGCGCAGCGACGCCAGCCGCAGGGCGCGCAGGTCGTGCCCGTCGAGGGTGATGCGGCCGGCGCTGACGTCGTGCAGTCGAGGTACCAGGGACAACAAGGTGCTCTTGCCGCTGCCGGTGGCGCCGACCACGGCCACGGTCTCGCCGGGCTCGACGGTGAGATCGAGGCCCCGCAACACCGGAACCGCGCTTCCCGGATAGCGGAAGCCCACCCCCTCGAAGCGGAGCCGACCGCGCACCGTCGAGCGCACCAGGGCGATGGCGACCGGACGATCCGCGATGGCTGGCCGGGTGTCCAGCACCTCCTGGATCCGGTCCGCGGCGGTGGCCGCCTCCTGCCCGTTGGCGATGATCCAGCCCAGCGACTGCACCGGCCAGATCAGCATCAGCTGAAGGCTGACGAAGGCGACGAGCTGACCGATGGTGAGCCGTCCGCCGGCGACCGCGGCTGCTCCGGCCACCAGGACCGTGCCCAGGGTCAGGTTCGGCACCAGGTCCAGCAGCGCCGAGGTGCGGGCGAGCAGCCTGCCCTTGCCGATCCCGGTGTCGTGCAGCGCCTCGGTGCTGGCGGCGAACCGGGCGGCCAGTTGTGGTCCCCGCCCGTACGCCTTCATCGTGCGTAGGCCCTGCGCGGTCTCCTCGACCAGCGTGGCCACGTCGCCCTGCTGGTCCTGCATGCGGCGGGACGCGACGTGGTAGTGCCGACCGAAGCGGCGGGCGATCAGGAACAGCGGGACCGCGCTGGCGGCCACCAGCATCCCCAGTGCGGGGTGCAACCGGATCAGCAGCACCACCACGACCAGGTAGGTGACCAGATTGAGTACGAGGAAGAACAGGCCGAAGGAGAGAAAGCGGCGCAGCACCGACAGGTCGCTTGTGATCCGGGAGAGCAACTGGCCGGACGGCCACCGGTCGTGGAAACTGGCCGAAAGTCCTTGCAGGTGGGCGTAGACATCGGTGCGGATGGCCGCCTCCATCGCCACCGAGGACGACGACTGCACCCATCGACGGATGAAGATCAGCAGGGCTTCGGCCAGGCCGAGCAGCAGTGCCAGCCCGGCCAGCAGGAACAGGCCGGTCAGGTCGCGCCGGGCCACCGGCCCGTCGACCACCCGTTGCGCCACCAGAGGTACGGCGATGCCGGCGCCCGTGGCGGCGAGCCCGGCCAGCATCAGCCACCCGAACTCGACGGCGTGTGGACGCAGATAGCGGCGCAGTCGCCAGAGGTTGCGCAGGGGATGTCGACGAATCTCGCCCCGGTCGGCCGGGCCGCCGCCGCTCCCCGCAGCCACTACCCGACGGTAGCCGCATCTGGCAGCAACGCCGGTGTCGGCTTGCTGTCAGCAGCGCGGTACGGGGCTAGCCGAGTCGCTCGTGGTCGAGGAGCCAGCGTTTCACCGGCAGCCCCCAGCGGTAGCCGCCGAGTGTGCCATCGGTGCGCAGCACCCGGTGGCAGGGGACGAACAGCGCGGCGGCGTTGCGGGCGCAGGCCGCCGCGGCGGCGCGCACCGCGGAGGGACGGCCGGCCAGGGCGGCGTACCCGGTGTAGGTGACGGGTGCGCCCGGTTTGACCTCGCGTAACACCCGCCAGGCATGGGACATGAACGCCCCGCCGGTGTGCTGTTCGACCGGGACGTCGTCGATCGCGGTCAGGTCGCCGTCGAGGTAATCGCTGACGGCTGCGGTGACCGGGCCGAGATCCGGCCGGTGTCGAGGCTCACCGCGCAGGCTCGGGTGTACGAGCGGCAGCAGGTTCGCCGGGTCCGGGGTGAAACCGGACGCCCGTACCGCGCCGTCCGGACCGACGAGAACGGTGAACGGCCCGGCGGGGGTGTCGATGACTCCGCTGTCGATCATGCTGATCGTGGTGTTCATACTGCTCATGCGGCTCTCCAGGGTCGGATCGATGCTGGCCTGCCCAGAGGCACCCAGGCTGGGTCGGGTGGTTGGATTCGGGTGGAGCCGTCGGGGCTCACGCCGATCGCCAGAGACGGATCACGGCGTACGACCGCCAGGGGCGCCAGCGGACGGCGTACTCGTCGAGGGTCTTGGGGTTGTCGGTGAGGCCGAGGGTGGCGGCGCCCCGACGTAGCGCGAGGTCGGTGGGGAGGAACGTGTCGGGGTCGCCGAGCGCGCGCATGGCCAGGTAGCCGGCCGTCCAGCCGCCGATGCCAGGGATTTCGGTCAGCCGCCGCACCGTCTCCTCCCGGTCACCACCGGGCTCCAGGTCAAGCTCGCCGGCCGCGACCGCCCGTGCCACCGCCCGGATCGTCTCGCGCCGCCCCACCGGCATCCGAAACCCCGAATCGGCCACCCGCAGCACCTCCTCCGCCGTGGCGAACCCGTGCAGCGCCCCGCCCCGAGACCCCTCCTGCTGATCAAGAAGTTTGCGTCGACCGGGAACGCTCTCGGAGTCCACAACTTCTTGATCAACGGTGCCGGTGTGGGCGAGGAGGCGAGTGAGGGTGGTGCGGGCGGAGGCCAGGGAGACCTGTTGGGTGGCGATGGCGCGGACGGCGATCTCGAAGCCGTCCACCGCACGGGGGACGCGTACCCCAGGCTCGGCCGCCACCGTCGCGGCCAGCGCGGGATCGGCGGCGAGTGTCTGGTCGACGGCGAGCGGATCCGAGTCCAGGTCGAACAGGCGCCGGCAGCGGGCCACGGCGGGAGCCAGATCGCGCAGGTCGGTCAGGCGCAGCGTCGCCGCCACATGACCGACCGCCGGGCTCAGCGTGGCCTCTCCGGGGCCGTGCGGCAACCGCAACCCCCGCCGGTACGTACCGTCGACCACCTCGTCGACCCCGGGCAGCGTGCGACGGGCGAGGAAGTCGAGCAGCGCGGCGGCGTGCAGCGGCGGCCGGTACGCCAACCGCAGGGTGACGGTGCCCGCACCACCGACGACCGTGTCGTGTCCGCTACGCAGCTGCGACGGTGGTGCGCCGTAGACCGCGCGCACCGTGTCGTTGAACTGCCGGACGCTGCCGAACCCGGCGGCGAACGCGATCTCGGCCAGGCCCAGCCCGGTCGTCTCGATCAGGGTTCGGGCGGTCTGCGCGCGCTGAGCCCTGGCCAGCGCCAGCGGCCCCGCGCCGAGTTCCGCCCGCAGCATCCGGTGCAGGTGTCGCTCGGTGTAGCCGAGCCGGGCGGCCAGCCCCGGCACCCCGTCACGGTCGACCACACCGTCGGCGATCAGTCGCATCGCCCGGCCCACCACGTCGGCCCGTACGTCCCACTGGGGTGAACCGGGGGAGGCGTCCGGGCGGCAGCGACGGCAGGCGCGCAGCCCGGCCCGTTGGGCCGCCGCCGACGACGGGAAGAAACGCACATTACGCCGCTTCGGGGTCATCGCCGGACAGGACGGCCGGCAGTAGATCCCAGTCGAGGTCACGCCGGTGTAGAACCAGCCGTCGAACCGCTGGTCACGGCTGTCGACGGCCCGGTAACACCGTTCGAAGTCCAGTTCCACGTAACCGATGATGCGCCTGCTCCCGCCCACCCGGCTCGCGGAATTCGGACCACACCCTCCGTCTCGCGGCAAGGGCGGGCAGGGCAGGGGAGGGGAAGTGTCGGTTGTGGTGGGTAGCGTGCGGCCACCAACTCCAGAAGGGTGTGGCAATGGTTAGCGTGGCGGGTCGGGCGGCGTCGGGACACGAGCACCCACCACTCGACCCGACAGCGGTCCAGCGCTTCTACCGCCGGATGCGCGCCGTGGCGCCGGCCGCGGTCGGTGCCATCGAGCGGGACCGCGCCGATGATCCGGGTCGTGCCTTCGGCGACACCGCCTGCGGTCGGCTGGTCGGTTCGCTCGACCGGGACGGGGTGCGCGCGCTCGGGATGTGGGTGCATCACTGGTGCATGCGCTTCTATGACGACGACACCCGCGCCGCACTGCGGCTGCTCCGGGAGATCGCAGCTCGACCGGCCCTGGGCTGGACGGCCGACGAGGTCCACTGGATGCTCGGTGAGTCACGGCACGCCGCGCCCGCCGCCGACGCCCGTTTCACGCTGCCGCTGGCCGCCGCCGCCGAACTCGCCCCCGGCGCCCTCCGGATCGACCTGCTGGTGCCGCGCCAGGCGACACCCCGGCACGACCGGTGACACCAGCGGCGCCCTGCCACACCCTGACGGCGGGTCGGGCCTACCTGCCGGCGGCCGAGCGGTACCGGCGTAAGCTGGCTCGTCGTGAGTCTCACCATCGGCATCGTCGGCCTGCCCAACGTCGGCAAGAGCACCCTGTTCAACGCGTTGACCAAGAACGACGTGCTCGCCGCGAACTACCCGTTCGCGACCATCGAGCCCAACGTCGGTGTGGTCGGGCTGCCGGACGAGCGGCTGCACAAGCTCGCCGAGATCTTCAGCTCGCAGAAGGTGATCCCTGCGCCGGTGTCGTTCGTCGACATCGCCGGCCTGGTGCGCGGCGCCTCGAAGGGCCAGGGGCGGGGCAACGCCTTCCTGGCCAACATCCGGGACGCCTCGGCGATCTGTCAGGTGGTGCGGGCCTTCTCCGACCCGAACGTGGTGCACGTCGACGGCAAGGTCTCACCGGCCGACGACATCGAGACGATCAACACCGAGCTGATCCTGGCCGACCTCCAGACGCTGGAGAAGGCGCTGCCCCGGCTGGAGAAGGAGGCCAAGCTCCGCAAGGATCGGGCCGCCGCGGTGGAGGCCGCCCGCCGGGCCGTCGACGTCCTGGACGGTGGCACCACCCTCTACGCGGGTGCGGCGGCAGCCAACATCGAGCTGGAGCACCTGCGTGAGCTGCACCTGCTCACCACCAAGCCGTTCCTCTACGTCTTCAACGTCGATGAGGCCGAGCTGAACAATGCCGAGTTCCTCGACGAACTTCGGGCGCTGGTGGCACCCGCCGAGGCCGTCTTCATGGACGCCAAGATCGAATCCGAGCTGGTGGACCTGCCCGAGGAGGAGGCACGGGAACTGCTGGAGTCGATCGGGCAGGCCGAGCCGGGGCTGGACCAACTCGTCCGGGTGGGGTTCCGCACGCTCGGCCTCCAGACGTACCTCACCGCCGGCCCCAAGGAGGCGCGGGCCTGGACCGTGCCGATCGGCGCGACCGCTCCGGAGGCCGCCGGGGTGATCCACTCCGACTTCCAGCGCGGCTTCATCAAGGCCGAGGTGGTCTCCTACGCCGACCTGGTCGGGGCCGGTTCGATGGCTGCGGCGAAGGCGGCGGGCAAGGTCCGCATCGAGGGCAAGGAGTACGTCATGCAGGACGGCGACGTCGTCGAGTTCCGCTTCAACGTGTAGGCGGTGGCTGACGGAGTTGCCCGTCGCGGGGTACCTCCGAAGCGGACCGGAGGCGTCCTGCGCGGCGTAACCCGGATCGGGTAACGTGACGCGGTCATCGACGGATATCCACGGGGGTTTCCTTGACCACGCCTCGTTCTGCCCTGTGCGCTGTCAGCGCCGCACTCCTCGCGGCCGGTCTCGCCGCCGCACCCGCCGCTGCTGCTCCGGCCCAGCCGGCACCCGACTCGGCGAAGCTCGCGGCCGGCACCGAGCAGCTTCCGCCCACCGACGGTCGGCGCGGCTACCTGGTTGGTCAGGGCGAGGATGTGCCCGCCCTGATCGGCGTCACAAACAAGGGGGACGCACCTGTCGACGGCGTGGTCGTGCACATCCGGATCCTCAACGACCTGGACTTCACCAAGACGTACGAGAACTGCTGGTACGGCGTCGACAGCAACCAGGAGTCGGCCTGGTGTGAGTTCGATGTCGAGCTTGCCCCGGGCGCGAGCCTGGCGGCGCTGGGCGCCGGCATCTCCACCAAGCCGGACGCCCGCCCGGAGAACATCTCGTCGATCATCCACTTCTGGCGCAGCAAGGAGTACGTCGACCGGCTCGGCGGCATCCAGAAGCTGGCCGACGACTGGGCCGGGCAGGGCACCAGTGCCGTCCGGGGCACCGGTGGCCCCTTGACCCTGGCCGCCCCGTCGGCGCCACTGGTGGGTCTGGAGCCGCCGAACCCGCTCGGCTTCGTTGGCGTCGTACTCAAGACCGCCCCGACGCCGACCCCGACCGCCACGCCCACCGCGACCCCGACGGCCACGCCCACCGCGACTCCGACCGGCACGCCGACGGACGTCCCTCCGGCCAGCCCGGGTGCGCCCGGCGACGATGACGGGCAGGGCGGCGGCCTGCCGGTGACCGGTGCCCGGACCGCGACGGTGGCCGCCGTGGGGGCCCTGCTGCTGCTCCTCGGGGGTGCCGCCTACCTGATCGCCCGTCGCCGCCGTACCCGCTTCGTGGCGTAGGCCCGGCGCTGTCCGCGATGTGATGCCCTGCCGGTGCCGGTGTCAGCCGGCCCGCAGGGCGTCGTCGATACCGGTCTCCCGGTCGCCGAGATGCACCGGGTCGCGGCGGGAGAGCACGTCCAGCGCGGCCTTGAGGCCGGCACCGTACTCGCGGGCCGAGCTGATCCGCCAGGTGCGGTGGCTCAGCTCCCGCGCGGTCTCGTCGCCGACGCCGTTGGCGTCGATGCCGAGATGACGGCAGACCGTGACGGCACGGGCCAGGTGGAACTGCTGCGTCACCACCGTCGCCCGCTCCACCCCGAAGATCCGCTTCGCCCGGGCGCACGAGTCGTACGTGTCGAAGCCGGCGTGGTCGAGAACCACCTTGTCGGCCGGCACCCCCTGCTCGACCAGCCAGCGCTGCATCGCCTCGGGCTCGTTGTACTCGTGACGCATGTTGTCGCCGGAGACCAGGATCGCCTGCACCTTGCCGGTGGCGTACAGCTCGCGGGCGATCTCCAGCCGGGCGGCGAGGAACGGCGCCGGTGTGCCGTCGGGCTGGACCCGGGTGCCCAGCACCAGGGCGACCGGTGCCTCGGGCACCGTCGCGATCGGGTAGGTGCGCCCCTCGGCCCCGGAGCGGATCCAACTCGCGCTCGCCCACACGCCGGCCGTCAACAGCACGACACCGGACACGCCGGCCAGTACCGCCCGGCGCAGCCAACGCCCGCGGTGCCGGTCCCGGATCTGACGAAGTCTGGCCGGCAGCGAAGCACGGATCGGCATGTGGGCCAGTATTTCAGCCCGGTGCGAGCCGATCAGCGAGCGCTGTGGCGCGGGTACGACGGCCGGACCGTCGTACCCGCGCCGTCAATTACCTGAGCCGGTACACGGAGATGTGCGAGGTGCTGTCCGGGCCGAAGGGCGACCGGTCCCAGTCGGCGTACCGCTCGGTGAGCCGGAGACCGGCCTGTTCCGCCAGCTCGTCGATCTGCTCCGGCCACAGGTAACGCATCGCGAACGGGTGCAGGTGCACCCCGGCGGAGTGGAACGTGATGGTCTGCCGGAGGAACGTCTGCGCCGCCCGGTCGTACTTGTGCAGACGGATGGTGGCCGACTCCTCGGTCACCTCCCGCATCTGGACCTGTTCGTCCCGGTCGAAGTCCGCCGGGTCGGGCACGAACGTCTCGATGACGAACGCGCCGCCGGGGGCCAGCACCCGCGCCACGTTTCGGAAGCAGTCCGCCTGCCGCTGCGCGCGTACCAGGTTGAACAGGGTGTTGAAGACCAGGTACGCCACGGTGTACGGGCCGGTCACCGGCACGTCCGCCATGTCGCCGATGGCCACGGGGATGGTGCCGCCACCAGGCTTGGCGCGCATCTTCGCGACCATTTCCGGCGACGCCTCTACCCCCTCCACCGCGATCCCGCGTTCGGCCAGGGGAAGGGCGACCCGACCGGTGCCGATGGCCAGTTCCAGCGCCGGGCCGCTGCCAGCCAGCTCGGCGAGGAACTCCACCGCCGGTGCCGGGTCGGGTAGGCCGCCCGGCAGGTCATAGGTGTCGGCCCAGAGCCGACCGAAGTGTCCCGGGTCGTCGAAGACCGACATCAGCGGCCTCCGTGGTTGCTACCGGTGCCGCACGGCGCCTTGTCCGTTGATTTCCACGTACGCACGAAGCCTCGATTCGATGGGGTTGACGGTGCCTACTCGCTGCCTGGGCGTCGCGGTGTGCCTCATGTCGTCGCTCCCTTCGTTCGGCTGGCTCGTGAGCCAATCGGCATTGGTGGCCGGCGGCAACTGGAATTCACCGGGCGCGCTGATCCGCTGCGCGACCCGGGAAGTTGGTCAGCTGATGTAGTGCAGGATCACGTTGTGCACGTGGTGGCTCTTCTGGTCGCCCCGGAACTCCACCTCGTAGGTGTGCGTACCGACGTGGATGGCGATCGCGCCGGTGGAGAAGAACGAACCGCCCCACGACTTGTTGCTGACCACGCTCACGCTGGTGATCTTCGAGTACGGGATGCTGGTGATCGCGTACTTCTTGCCGACGAACGAGCGGTCCTGGATGATGACGCGCCGGTCGGTCAGCCCGATGAAGCCGGTGCCGGTGCCGACGGCGTCGTAGACGGCGATGATCTGTTCACCGTCGAGCAGCCCGCTCTGGATCTGCTGGAACTGTTCCTTGCGGTCATAGGTCGCGTTGGCCATGGTGCCCACGGTAGGCAGCGTCCGCCAGCGGACGCACCGTCAGCCCTCGGTGACCGCGCGGTAGGCGTCCTCGATGCGGGCGGCCAGCAGGACCTCGCCCTCGGAGAGGGGCTCGCTGCCGTGCCCGACCCGGATCTGGGTGTGATCGGCGCGCCGGCGGATCTCGGGGCGCAGATGCAGCGCGTCGGCGACCACCTTCACCCGCTCGGTGAGCGCCGCGTGCTGCGTGTCGTCGATGACGAGAGTGCGCCGGATCTGCTCACCCTCACGCGTCCAACCGGACAGTAGGGTGAGGGCGTCGCTGAGGTAGTCGTGTTTCGTCCGACCGCCAAACAGCGCCCGCATCACCGCTCCTCCCAGGCTTCGTTGCCGGCTTGTGGCCAAATCGTCGCCGCCCCGTGTCTTTGTCGGTGCCTCTAGTCTTACGTCGCACGGAGGGTGTGTCCACGCCCACACTTCTGGGGATTCCTGGCCTGACGGACGACCAAGCTACCCAAACCGCCGATTGATCTGGCACTCTGGACGCCCGTGCGGACCGAACGGGCGAACGGCGGCGGACAAGCCGTACGGCGCGATCCGAAGGTGATCGTCGGCGCGGCCATCATCAGGGACGGGCGGGTGCTCGCCTGCGCCAGATCCGCCCCGCCCGAGGTGGCGGGCATGTGGGAGTTCCCCGGGGGCAAGGTGGAGCCGGGGGAGAGTGAGACGGCGGCGCTGGCCCGCGAGTGCGTCGAGGAACTGGCCGTACGCGTGGAGATCGGTGCGCGGGTCGGCCGTGACGTCCGGATGGCACACGGTCGTTCCGTCCTCAAGGTGTACGCCGCGCGCCTCCTGTACGACGACGAACCCCAGGCCCTCGAACACTCCGCCCTACGCTGGCTCTCCGCCACCGACCTGGACACCGTCACCTGGCTCCCCGCCGACGCCCCCATAGTCGCCGCCCTCCGCCCCCTCCTCCTACCCTCGCGATGATCAAGAGGTTCTGGTCTCGGAGAACGCTCTCCGGGGACCAGAACCTCTTGGTCAACAGGTTGGGGCGGGAATGGGGCGGGGGCCGCGGCGGATGCCGCGGCCCCCGGTGTCGCTCGGGTGGTTAGTGGTTGGGCTTGTCCTGGTCGGGGTGGGCGAAGTTCAGGTGCTCGGGGGGGAGCGGGAAGGTGACGTCGTCGCCGAACGGGCTGGGGGCGGCGGCGCGGTCGAAGGTGAGCTCCGTCAGGGGGAGCTTGCCGCTGGCGTCGACCGCCGGGGCGGTCGGGTGGGGCACCTCGCGGTGCCAGTTGACGCCCTGCTGAGCCTGCACCTCGGCCTGGGCGTCATGGGAGCCGCCGGCGTGTGAGTGCACACCGCCGCCCGCGGCGCTGGAGCGCACCGCGCCCGGGGAGTGTCCGCTGGTCACGCTGGTCTGAGGCACCTGACCCCTCCGGAAGATCTTGCTACCGAGCCACACAAGTGGATCGTACCTGCGGTCGACGACCCGTTCCTTCATGGGGATGATCCCGTTGTCGGTGATCTTGATGTGCTCGGGGCAGACCTCGGTGCAGCACTTGGTGATGTTGCAGAAGCCCAGGCCCTGCTCGGTCTGCGCGTAGTCCTTACGGTCGGTCCTGGTGTCCAGCGGATGCATGTCCAGCTCCGCGGCCCGGATGAAGTACCGGGGACCGGAGAACGCCTGCTTGTTCTCGTCGTGGTCCCGGATCACGTGGCAGACGTTCTGGCACAGGAAGCACTCGATGCACTTACGGAACTCCTGCGAGCGCTCCACGTCGACCTGCTGCATCCGGTAGTCGCCGGGGGCCAGATCGGGCGGTGGAGCGAAGGCGGGCGTCTCCCGCGCCTTCTCGTAGTTGAAGGACACGTCGGTGACCAGGTCCCGGATGATCGGGAACGTCCGCAACGGGGTCACCGTGATCGTCTCGTTCTCCTCGAACGTCGACATCCGGGTCATGCAGCCGAGCTTGGGCATCCCGTTGATCTCCATCGAGCAGGAGCCGCACTTGCCGGCCTTGCAGTTCCACCGGCAGGCCAGGTCGGGCGCGTCGGTGGCCTGCAACCGGTGGATCACGTCGAGGACCACCTCGCCCTCGTTGACCTCGACCGTGTAGTCCTGCAGGTCGCCGCCGTCGGCGTCACCCCGCCAGATCCGGAACTGGCGCTTCGTTCCCATCAGCGGTTCTCCTTCTCGGCGTCAGCGTCGGTGGCCGCAGCAGCGGCATCGGCGGCGACGAGGGCGTCGAACTCGGTGAGTTCCTCGTCGGTGAGGTACTTGGCCAACTCGGCGCGGTCGAACAGGCCGATCAACTCGGAGCGCATCTTCGGCAGCGGCTTGCGCTCCAGTCGGACGGCGTCGCCCACCAGCGAGCAGACCAGGTTGACCCGTCGCCACTGCGGATCCATGGTGGGGAAGTCCTCGCGGGTGTGGCCGCCGCGCGACTCGCGACGCTCCAGCGCCGCCTTCGCGGTGCACTCGGAGACGACAAGCATGTTGCGCAGGTCGAGCGCGAGATGCCAGCCCGGGTTGTACCGCCGGCCGCCCGCGGCGCTGACCTTCGCCACCCGTTCGCGCAACTCCGCCAGTCGGGCCAGCGCATCCTCCAGTTCGGCCTCCCGCCGGATGATGCCTACGAGATCCCCCATCACCGCCTGGAGGTCCTGCTGGAGGGTGTACGGGTTCTCGCCGGTGTCCCGCTGCAACGGCGCCAGGGCGGTCTCCACAGCCGTCTCCACAGCCGTCACCGCCACCCGGGGTCGGCCGGTCAGCTGGTCGACGTAGGTGGCCGCGTGCCCGCCCGCCCGCTTGCCGAAGACCAGCAGGTCGGACAGGGAGTTGCCGCCCAGTCGGTTGGAGCCGTGCATGCCGCCGGAGACCTCACCGGCGGCGAACAGCCCACGCACCGAGCCGTACGCGGCGCCGCTGTCCGGGTCGACCTCCACGCCACCCATCACGTAGTGACACGTCGGGCCGACCTCCATCGGCTCCTTGGTGATGTCGACGTCGGCCAGCCCCTTGAACTGGTGATGCATCGACGGCAGGCGACGACGGATCTCGTCGGCCGGCAGCCGGGAGGCGATGTCCAGGTAGACGCCGCCGGCCGGCGTACCCCGACCGGCCTTGACCTCGCTGTTGATCGCCCGGGCGACCTCGTCGCGGGGCAGCAGCTCCGGCGGACGCCGGTTGTTGTCCGGGTCGTCGTACCAGCGGTCCGCCTCCTCGGGCGTCTCCGCGTACTGCTTGCGGAAGACGTCCGGGACGTAGTCGAACATGAACCGCTTGCCCTCGGAGTTCTTCAGGATGCCACCGTCGCCGCGGACCGACTCGGTGACCAGGATGCCCTTGACCGACGGCGGCCAGACCATGCCGGTCGGGTGGAACTGGAGGAACTCCATGTTGATCAGAGTGGCTCCGGCGCGCAGCGCCAGCGCGTGACCGTCTCCGGTGTACTCCCAGGAGTTCGAGGTGACCTTGTAGGACCGGCCGACGCCACCGGTGGCGAGCACCACGGCGGGTGCCTCGAAGAGGACGAACTCGCCGGACTCCCGGTAGTAGCCGAAGGCGCCGGCGATCCGGTCCCCGTCCAGCAGCAGCTCGGTGATGGTGGTCTCGGAGAAGACCTTGATCCGGGCGTCGTACGAGCCGTGCTCGCGCTTGTCCTCCTGCTGCAACGAGACGATCTTCTGCTGGAGGGTGCGGATCAGCTCCAGGCCCGTCCGGTCGCCGACGTGGGCCAGTCGGGGGTACTCGTGGCCGCCGAAGTTGCGCTGCGAGATCTTGCCGTCCTTGGTGCGGTCGAACAGCGCGCCGTACGTCTCCAGCTCCCAGATCCGCTGCGGCGACTCCTTGGCGTGCAGCTCCGCCATCCGGAAGTTGTTGAGGAACTTGCCGCCGCGCATGGTGTCCCGGAAGTGCACCTGCCAGCTGTCCCGGCTGTTCACGTTCCCCATGGCCGCGGCGGCGCCGCCCTCGGCCATCACCGTGTGCGCCTTGCCGAACAGCGACTTGGAGATGATGGCGGTCTTCTTGCCGGCCAGCCGCGCCTCGATCGCCGCGCGCAGGCCGGCGCCGCCGGCCCCGATCACGACGACGTCGTAGTGGTGTCGTTCGATGCGAGTGGTAGTGGTCGTCATGTCAGGGGCCCTCAGTTGATGAACCGCAGATCGGAGATCCACTCAGCGGAGACGGCCATGACGTAGAAGTCGGTCAGGGCCAGTGTGCCGAGCGTGATCCAGGCGAGCTGCATGTGCCGGACGTTGAGCCAGGAGACGTAACCCCAGGCCCGGTAGCGGACGGGATGCTTGGAGAAGTTCTTCAGTCGCCCGCCGATGATGTGCCGGCAGGAGTGGCAGGAGATCGTGTACGCCCAGAGCATGACCACGTTGCCGAGCAGGATCAGGTTGCCCAGCCCGAAGCCGAAGCCCTCGGGGCTGTGGAAGGCCAGGATCGCGTCCCAGGTGTTGATCAACGAGATGATCGCGGCGAAGTAGAAGAAGTACCGGTGCGAGTTCTGCACGATCAGCGGGAACCGGGTCTCACCGCCGTAGGAGGCGTGACCGTCAGGCACCGCGCAGGCCGGCGGCGACAGCCAGAACGACCGGTAGTACGCCTTGCGGTAGTAGTAGCAGGTGAGCCGGAACAGCAGCAGGAACGGCAGGGTGAACGCGGCGTCCGGAATGATCCACCAACCGGGCAGGTACTGCCCGAAGTGGGAGGCCTCCGGTAGGCACCGGTCGGTCACGCACGGAGAGTAAAACGGGGTCAGGTAGTGGTAGTCCTCGACCCAGTAGAAGTCGTGCATGAAGACCCGGACCGTCGCGTACGCTACCCACGCACTGAGCCCGATTACCGTGATCAGCGGGGCAAACCACCAACGGTCCGTCCGCAACGTCTTCGCCGCGATGGCGGCGCGTGCGCGCACGCCTCGCGGTTTCGTTGCCGATGATGTCATTCGCGTCGTCTCCCTGACGGGGCCCTGTCACGGGCGGCGGAACACTTCCGGGCGGCACGCGGACGGGCGAACCCGCACCCGCCTGCCGCGTCATGCGCACACCAACGACCGCACCGGCGTACCGGAGCAGCTAAGTGACACACGTTACGCCGATCTAGGCGGGCCGTCCGCGCAAGGCAGTGTCCCGTGTGTCCCGCTCTTTGGAAAGCCTCTCTCCATGATCAATATTCGGGTGCCCGGAAAAGATCGACAAACGGTCAACCGGAGGCGCCGCCGGTGAAGTTCCACGAGGCCAGCCGCAGCGACGGCGCCGCCCACCAGGCACCGTCCGCGCGGTCCGGCAGGCGTACCGCGCGCCGACCCAGCTCCAGTACCGCACCGGGCGCGAGCGCCCGCGGGTACGACTCGGTGAAGCGCAGGTCGCGGACCGCTCGGGTGACCCGACCGTCCTCGACCAGCCACAACCCGTTGCGGGTCAGGCCGGTGACGACCAGACTCAGCGGATCCAGGACCCGGGTGTACCAGAGGTCGCTGACCAGCAGGCCGCGCTCCATCCGGGAGACCAGGGCGGCGGTGTCCGGATCCCCGATCGCGCCGTCCACTGCCGGGCCGCCGACCCCGTGACCGCCAGCCACGAAAACGCCCGTCGGGTCGGCTGCGCCCGCCGTGCCGGCAGGGGCCAGGCGTAGGTTGCGGGGGATCGGGCCGAAGGTGGCGCTGCCGGCCCAGGCGTGCCCGGTCGAGGCGACACCCAGCTCTGCGGCGCTGCGCCGATCGTGGACCACGGCGCTCGTGGTGCCGGCGTCCACCAGGGTCAGTGCCCGGCTCGGCGTACCTTCCAGGTCGAACGGGAGCCCCGAGGCCGCGAGTGGATCGTCGACCAGGGTCACCGCCCGATCGAACTGAGCCGTGCCGGGTACGGCGAACGACTGACGTTCGGCGTACCGCCGGCCGTTGAAGCCGTACCAGGCCAGGTTCGAAAGCAGGTCCGCGACGGCTGGCGGCTCCAACACCACCGGATAGCGCCCGGGCGACAGCTCGACCGGTTGGGCCGCTGCTCGCGCCTTCGCGGCGGCCCGCCGCCCCAGGTCGGTGCCGTCGAGGTCGGCGACCCGGTCGACGTGCTGTCGGGCCGTGCCGTCCGCGCCGTCGGCCCGGGCGATGCCGTCCATCGCCGCATCTGCCGCCTGCCCCTGTGCGAAGTGGCCGGCCGAGTTCGCGAACGCCGCCACGCGGTAACCGGTGCGGCAGTAGCCCGCGGTCACCAACCCGCCGGCCGCGTCGACGAACGCCCGGACCAGGGCGGCCCGTTGGTCCGGGCCGGCGTGTGCCGTGGCCGGATCCCACCCCGGCGAGGGCGCCACCGGTGCCGCGGGCGCGAGCCCCGGCCAGGCCGGATCCGGTGGAGTGAACCGGGCCGCCGCCAGCACCCGCTCCACCAGCGTGCGTAACCCGTCGGTGGTGACCGCGTTTCCGCTGCCGGCGGCGGTACGCCCGGCCAGGTGGACCCGCAGGCGGACGTCCACGGAGGACGCGGCCACGTTCTGGTGGATCGCCGAGTTGGCGAATCTGGTCAACGCCGACTCGGCCCGGGTCACCGTCACCTCCGCCTGCGCGGCCGGCCCGGCCAGTCGGGCGACCAGGTCCACCACGCGGCCGGCGACGTCCAACTCGGTGTCGCCGGCCGGCACGGGGGTGCCACTCACGCCGCCTCCCGGTGGTCGGCGACGACGTACGGCGTCACCACGGCGTGTCGACGGGTGGCCCGCTCATGTTCGGTCACGCGCGTACCCCCACCCGGACGTTGCGGAAGCGGGCCGGTGCCGACGGGTGCCCGGTGTGCCCGATCTGGCCGGGCTGGCCCTTGCCGCAGTTCGGGGTGCCCCACGGCACCGTCTCCGAGGAGAGCATGTCCATCGAACGCCAGAACAGCGGACCGATACCGGTGTACGTCGGGTTGCGCAGCATCCGTCCGCGCCGGCCGTTGCGGATCTCCCAGCCGATCTCGCAGCCGAACTGGAAGTTCAGCCGCTTGTCGTCGATGGACCAGGAACGGTTGACGTCCATCAGCACCCCCTCGTCGGTGGCGGCGACGATCTCCTCCAGGGTGTGCGGGCCCGGTTCCAGGCCCACGTTTGTCATCCGTACCATCGGCAGTCGCGCCCACCCGTCGGCGCGTACGCTGCCGCCGTGATCGAGGCCCGCGACGGCGGCCGAGTCCCGGCCCGCCAGCACGCCCACCCAGCGGCCGTCCCGCACCGCGTCGCGCTTGACCGCCGGTGAGCCCTCGTCGTCGTAGCCGAAACTGCCCAGGGCGCCGGGGATGGTCGGGTCGATGGTGATGCTCATCAGCTCGGAGCCGTACCGCAGCGAACCGAGCTGCGCGAGATCCAGCCATGAGGTGCCGGCGAAGGCCGCCTCCCAGCCGAGGATCCGGTCCAACTCGATGGCGTGCCCGACCGACTCGTGGATCTGCAGGGCCAACTGCTCGCCGCCGAGGATCAGGTCGGTCTCGCCGCTGGGGCAGAGCGGTGCGGTCAGCAGTGCCCGCGACTCCTCGGCGATCCGTGCCGCGTGTGCGGTCAGCTCCAGCGAGTCGACGAGCTCCCAGCCGGTGGTGCCGTACTGGCCGCGGTAGCTCGGCCAGGACCGGCGTTGGGTCTCACCGGCGCCGACGGAAGTGGCCGAGATGCCACCGCCGCACTCGCGGATGCGCTGGTCGATGCGGTGCCCCTCGCTGGAGACGAACCACTTGGCGGTGTCCCAGATCTGGTAGAGCCCCTCGGCGAGGTCGGCACCGTGCTCGGTCATGGTGCGGGTGGCGGCCACCAGCAGGTCGCCCTTGACGGCGAGGGAGACGCCGAGCGGGTCGACCTCGCAGGGCGAGGACCAGCTCGCCGTGACCGGGGTGGACGCGACCAGGTCGACGGGTGGGCCGGAGACCAGCGCACTGACCGCCGCGGTCCGCGCGGCCCGGTGGCCGGCGTCGCGGGCGGCCAGGTCGGACAGCTCCGGCACGGCGTGGAAGCCCCAACTCGAACCCACCAACGCGCGTACGCCCAGACCGACGCTCTCGTCCTGGTCGAGCGACTCGATGTCGCCGTTGCGGGCGGTCATCGACTCGTAGCGCCGGTGCATCACCCGAACGTCGGCGTACCGGGCACCAGCGTCCAGCGCCGCCTGCACCGCCGCCTCGGCCACCTCGAATTCGCTCACGGCGACGCCTCATCGTGCGCGTTCACGAGACGCGTTGCCCCGGTGTCCATGCGGTCGCTCATGGCCCGACCCTAGGCGACCCGACCGACAACCGTCAGGGAAGCAGGTCCTCAGGCCGGATGGTCGCTTTGACTGGTTCGGTGAGCACCAGAACCTGGCCCGGCTCGGTC
Source organism: Micromonospora sediminimaris (assembly GCF_016863575.1). Classification (NCBI taxonomy): domain Bacteria; kingdom Bacillati; phylum Actinomycetota; class Actinomycetes; order Micromonosporales; family Micromonosporaceae; genus Micromonospora; species Micromonospora sediminimaris. Next base: position 38,365 of record NZ_BOPD01000033.1, on the reverse strand, counting down.
GCACTCTCCACCACGTAGTGCCGACCGCGTTTGCGGTAAAGGTGGAGAGCGCCGCTCGCCTGCTCGATGAGCAGGTACCACTCGATGCCCGCGGCGGCGTAGTAGTGCATCTTGAGCACCTTGTCGGTGGCCGCGTTGCTCGGCGAGATGATCTCGCAGACGAGATGGACGTCGACGGCCTCCACGTTTGGCGCGTCGAAGTCGATCGGGCCGGTGATGACCAGGTCGGGAATGGGGATGCGGCCGGGTCGGAGCCGGACGTTCACCCCCTCCAGAACGTGCAGTCCGGCCTCCCTGGCCGGGCCGCGCAGTGTCGCGTGCAGCTCACCGGAAATGTTCTGGTGGCGTGGGGTGGGGGCTGGGGTCACGTGCAGGCTCCCGTCGAAGAGTTCGACGCGCTGGGAGGTCTCGCCGAGGGCGAGGTACTCCTCCTCGGTCCACGGGCCCTCGTGGTCGAACACCGCCACGGTCATGGTCACCTCCGCTCGTCTCGCCGGGATCCTGCCTGCCGGGCTGCCCCCCATGGTCGCACCTTCCGTGCGACCAGCGCGGCAGTCGGTGGTGACCGGCAGTGGTGCGGTGGGGGACGGTTCGTGGGATCCTTTCGGGACGACGGGGGTGGTAGCTAATTTCGGCTGCATGAAGCGGTGGTAGTTCCCTTCGTCGTGGGCGGAGGGAGGCGATCGTGGACCCCTACCTGCGAGTGACCGACCTGCGGGTGGACTTCACCAGCACCGACGGCATGGTGCGCGCGGTCGACGGGGTCTCGTTCACCGTCGAGCGCGGCCGCACCCTTTGCGTGGTCGGCGAGTCCGGGGCGGGCAAGAGTTCCCTCGCGCTGGCCCTTCTCGGCCTGCACGACCCGCGTCGGGCCACCGTGGCCGGTGAGATCACCGTCGCTGGGCACGGGCTGGTCGGTCGACCGGAGGCCGCGCTTCGCCGGCTGCGTGGCCGGGACGTGGCGATGATCTTCCAGGATCCGCTCTCGGCGCTGCACCCGTACCATCCGGTCGGCCGGCAGATCGCCGAGGCGTACCGGGTGCACCACCGGCGGGCCGGGCGCGCCGAGACGCGTCGGCGGGTGGTCGAGATGCTGGACCGGGTCGGCATCTCGCAGCCGGACCGGCGGTACGACCAGTACCCGCACGAGCTCTCCGGCGGTCTGCGCCAGCGGGCGATGATCGCCATGGCGCTGGTGAACGATCCCGCCCTACTGATCGCCGACGAGCCGACGGCCGCGCTGGACGTCACCGTGCAGGCGCAGATCCTGGAGCTGCTTACCGACGTGCAGGCCGAGTACGGCACCGCGATCGTCCTGATCACGCACGACCTCGGCGTGGTCGGTCAGGTCGCCGACGACGTGCTGGTGATGTACGCCGGCCGGGTGATGGAGCGGGGCCACGCCGGGCAGGTGCTGCGGACGCCACAGCATCCGTACACCTGGGGTCTGCTCGCCAGCGTGCCGTCGTTGCGGGGTGACCCCGAGGCCGACCTCAGGCCGATACCGGGGCTGCCGCCGAACCTGCTCGACCTGCCGGACGGTTGCGTTTTCCACCCGCGTTGCCGGCACACCGAACCCGTCGGTCACCGGTGCCGCACCGAGCCACCCCAGCTGCGTGCCGTCGGGACGGGCGGGCACCGGCTGGCGTGCCATCTCCCGACTCGGGAACGCATCCGACGCCAGGCCGAGGAGACCACCCGGGTGGGGGTGGCGCGGTGACCGTCGGGATGGTCGACCAATCCGGTCCGCTGCTGCGCGTCCGTGGCCTGACCAAGCACTTTCCGGTGCGGAGCGGCAGTGGTCGGTGCGGCCCGGTACGGGCCGTGGACGGGCTGGACTTCGAGGTGCAGGCGGGCGGAACGCTCGCTCTGGTGGGCGAGTCCGGCTGCGGCAAGAGCACCACGGCCCGGTTGCTGGTGCGGCTGCTGGAGCCGACCGGCGGCAGCATCGAGTTCGCCGGCCGCGACCTCACCCGGGCCGGGCGGCGGCAGCTGCGCCCGCTCCGCGCCCAACTCCAGATCATCTTCCAGGACCCGTACGCCTCGCTGAACCCCCGGCACCCGGTCGGCCAGATCATCGCCATGCCGTTGCGGGTCAACCGGATCAGTCCGCCGGGCGGAACCAAGGCGCGCGTCCGGGAGCTGATGGAGCTGGTCGGCCTGAATCCCGAGGACGCCAACCGCTATCCGCACGAGTTCTCCGGCGGCCAGTGCCAGCGGGTCGGCATCGCCAGGGCGTTGGCGACCGGACCTCGGCTGGTGGTGGCCGACGAACCGGTCTCGGCGCTGGACGTCTCGGTCCAGGCCCAGGTGGTCAACCTGCTCCGACGACTGCACCGCGACCTGGGGCTGGCCCTCGTCCTGATCTCCCACGACCTTGCCGTGGTACGGCACCTCTGCCAGCAGGTCGCGGTCATGTACCTCGGTCGGATCGTCGAGATCGGGGACCGGGACGACATCTACGAGCGGCCGCAGCATCCGTACACCCGGGCGCTGCTGTCGGCGGTGCCGCAGGTCGGCCGGCTCGACCCGGCCGGCTGGCTCCGGCTCGCCGCGGACGCGGCCAGCCCGATCGACCCGCCCTCGGGCTGCCGGTTCCGTACCCGCTGCCCGAAGGCGCGCGACCGGTGCGCCGTCGAGGAGCCGGCCCTGACCCGGCGCGACGGCGGCGGACAGGCCACCGCCTGCCACTTCCCCGACTCGGGTCCGCTGCGTCCGGAGCGGGTGCGAGCCTCGGCATGAGCCTTTCACCTGGGGACGGCGCGGTGCGGGTCCCGATCGGGCCGGGCGGCGCGGCCGGCGGGTCCCGTGGCCGCCGGGCCGTCGGGGCGTCGCCCGGGCAACTGGTCTGGCTGCGGCTGCGTGGTGACCGTACCGCGTTGGTCAGCGGGGCGACGCTGATGCTGTTCGTGCTGGTGGCGCTGGCCGCGCCGCTGATCGAGCTGGCGTACGGGATCGGTCCGCAGGACCAGTTCCAGGGCAAGCTGGACGGATTCGGCCTGCCACTGGGCCACGCCGGTGGTGTCTCCGGGGAGCACTTCTTCGGGCTGGAGCCGGGGCTGGGCCGGGACGTGTTCATCCGGCTGGTGTACGGCCTGCGGACGTCACTTCTGGTCGCGGTCACGGCGGCGGTGCTCACCGCGGTGATCGGTGTCGTGCTCGGCACGCTGGCCGGCTATTTCGGCGGCTGGCTCGACGCGGTGGTCACCTGGATCACGGATCTGACCCTGGCGCTGCCGTTCCTGATTGTCGCCCTGGCGTTGACGCCCACGCTGACGCTGCGCCTGCACGGACAGCGGGACGCGGTGCCACCGGCCTTCGGGGTCGGCGTACTCATCGTGATCTTCGCGGTGTTCGGGTGGACCGGCACCGCCCGGTTGGTCCGGGGCCAGGTGGTCGCGCTGCGGGAGCGGGAGTTCGTGGCGGCGGCCCGGGCCAGCGGGGCAGGTCCGGGGCACATGCTGTTCCGGCAGTTGCTGCCGAACCTCTGGGCGCCGATTCTGGTGTCGTTCTCGCTCGCCGTGCCGCAGTTCATCACCGGTGAGGCGGCGCTGTCGTTCATCGGTGTCGGGCTGACCGAGGAGACACCGAGCTTCGGCCGGATGATCTACCAGAGCCTGGGCTACCTTCAGACCGACCCGGCGTTCGTCTTCTTCCCCGGCGTCCTGGTCTTCGCGCTGGTGTTCGCCGTCAACCTGGTCGGGGACGCGCTGCGCGACGCGCTGGACCCGAAGTCGCCCCGATGAGGTGACCGGATGAACGCGAGAAGCACAGCGTGGCGGAGCCCTGCGGACTCGGATCGGGGCCGTCCCTGATGGCGCGCTTCCTGGTCAAGCGGATCCTGTCGGCCGTGCTCACCCTCTTCGCGGTGAGCGTACTGACCTTCCTGATGTTCTTCGCCCTGCCCCGCGACCCGGTCAGCGGCATGTGCCCGAAGAACTGCAACCCCGAGCGGCAGGAACGGGTACGCCAGGAGTTGGGGCTGAGCGATCCGCTCGTCGACCAGTACGCGGGCTACATGTTGGGCATCGTCACCGGTCGGGATCTGGGCGGCGCCCAGGGCGGACGCTGTGACGCGCCCTGCCTGGGCTGGTCATACGTGAACAACGAGGCGGTCACCGACACCCTCGTCCGGGTGGTGCCGGTGACGCTGAGCATCGTCGTCCCGGCGGCCGTCCTGTGGCTGCTGCTCGGGGTGGGCCTGGGCCTGGTGTCGGCGTTGCGCCGTGGCACCTGGATCGACCGGGCCGCGATCGGCTTCACGCTCGCCGGTGCCTCCCTACAGATCTACTTCGTCGGCGCGGTGCTGCTGCTGGTCTTCGTGTACACGCTGGGTTGGCTGCCGGTGCCGAGCTACACGTCGATCTTCGACGACCCGGTTCGCTGGGCCGGGGGCCTGGTACTCGCCTGGCTGTCGTTGGCGCTGCTCTTCTCCGCCGGTTACGCCCGACTGTTCCGGGCCCAACTGCTGGAGACGTTGAACGAGGACTTCGTGCGTACCGCCCGGGCGAAGGGTCTGTCCGGCCCGGCGGTGTACGGCCGGCACGCGCTGCGCGCAGCGATCGCTCCGGTGGTGACCGTCGCCGGTCTCGACGTCGGCGCGGCGCTCGGCGGCACGGTGATCACCGAGACGACCTTCGGTATCCAGGGACTCGGCCGTACCGCCGTCGATGCCGTACGCGCCGGCGACCTGCCGACCATCATGGCCACCGTGCTGGTCGCGGCGGTCTTCGTGGTGCTGGCGAACCTGCTGGTGGACCTGCTCTACGCGGTCATCGACCCACGGGTCCGGTTGAGCTGAGCCGGGTCGGGACGGCACGGACTCATCGACGACTGAGGAGGCAACAGATGCGACCACGGGTGGCGGTTGCGGTGAGTGGCGCGTTTGCGCTGGTGGCGGCCTTGAGCGCCTGCCCGGCGAACACCGGCGGGAGCCCGTCGGTGGACTCCGGCCGGCAACCCACCGGGGTCATCGCCACCGACCCGAAGGACTCGACCGGCCCGGCGCCGGAGTTGGCGGGCGCGCGGCGTGGTGGCACCTTCACCGTCCTCCGCGAAACGCCGATCTCCCACCTGGATCCGCAACGGACGTACTCGTTCGCCGGCCTGATGGCCGTACCGCTGGTCGCGCGCAGCCTCACCACCTGGAAGGACGACGGTGCGGGCAACCTGACGCTGGTCGGTGATCTCGCCGAGACACCCGGCCGCGACGTCAACGACGACTGCCGGATCTGGGAGTTCACCGTCAAGGACGGGGTGCGCTTCGAGGACGGCCGACCGGTCACGGCCAGGGAGATCGCGTACGGGATCGCCCGGTCCTTCGACCCGGACCTGACCGGCGGCCCCACCTACCTGCAGGAGTGGCTGGCCGACACGCCGCAGTACGACACCGCCTGGGACTTCACCGCCAACCGCGGCTCGCTGCCGCCGGGCCTGACCACGCCGGACGCCCGGACGTTGCGCTTCGAGTTCGCCAGGCCCCGCTGCGACCTGCCGTTCGCGGCGTCACTGCCGTCGACCGCGCCCCTGCCACCCGACCGGGACACCGGGGTCAACCTCGGCAATGCGCCCTTCTCGTCGGGGCCGTACAAGGTCACCCGCTACCGGCCGGGCATCGAGATCGTGATGGAGCGCAACGAACACTGGGACGCCGGCACGGATCCGGTACGCCACCAGTACCCGGACCGCTTCGTGTGGAGTTTCGGCGCGACCCCGGACGCCGCTGCCAACCGGATCATCGCCGACAACGGCACCGACCGGAGCGCCCTGTCCTGGGACTACGTGCCCGCCTCGCTGGTCGCCCGGGTCGCGGGTGACGCGGCGCTGCGGTCCCGGACGCTGCTGTCGCCGACGCCGAGCGCCAACCACCTGGTCATCAACAACGAGCGGGTCACCGATCTGCGGGTGCGCCAGGCGCTGAACCACGCCATCGACCGGGAGGGTCTGGTGAAGGTGCTCGGCGGGCCGCACGTCGCGGTGCCGATGACCACCCTGATGCCACCGGCCACCATCGGGCACCGGGCGTACGACGCGTATCCGGCAGGGCCGAACGGCGACCCGGACAGGGCCCGGGAACTGCTCGGCGGGCAGCGTCCCGAACTGGTCCTCGGCGCCGCCGACAGTTCCGTCGAGCAGCAGGTGGCGACGCAGCTCAAGGGCAACCTGGAGCGCGCCGGATTCGTCATCACGATCCGGAACATCCCGGACGACGCGAAGTTCGACGAGATCAAGAAGAGAGGCAACCCGTGGGATCTCTATCTCAGCTCGTGGGCCGGCGACTGGCCCAGCGGCGCGTCGATCCTGCCGGTCCTCTATGACGGTCGCGCCATCCGAGCCACCGGCAACAGCAACGAGTCGTACTTCAACGATGCCACGATCAACGCCGAGTTCGACCGGATCCTCGCGCTGCCACCGAGCGAACAGGGCCCACACTGGGCGCGACTCGATGAGCGGATCATGAGGGAGCACGCCCCGGTGGTCCCGCTCTACGTCGACGTGGCCTACCTGGTACACGGCTCCAAGGCCGGCGGGGCCTTCGTCTCCAGCGTCTTCGGCTACCCGTCGCTTGTCGACGCCCACGTCGAACCGTAGCCCCGACTCACATCCCGAGGTTGGTGCGGAGGAAGTCGAGTTCCAGGCGGAGGAGGCGTTCGGCGAGGCCACCGGCGGCCATGTGGGTGCCGCTGGTCAACGGCAGCACCGAGTGCGGCCGGCCGGTGGCCAGCAACGCCGCCGACAACCGCAGCGTGTGCGCCGCCACCACGTTGTCGTCGACCATGCCGTGCACCAGCAGCAGCGGTCGGGCGTGCGCCGGGTCGGTGACCGGCTCGGCGGCCAGTTCCACGAGCGAGTGGTGCGCGTAGACGTCCTCGCCGTCGGCGGGCAGACCCAGGTACCGCTCGGTGTACGCGGTGTCGTACAGGGCCCAGTCGGTGACCGGCGCACCGGCGATGCCGCACCGGAACAGCTCCGGATGCCGCAGCACCGCCAGGCCGGCCAGCCAGCCACCGAACGACCAGCCGCGCACCGCGACCCGGTCCAGGTCCAGGTCGGGATGCTTGTCGGCGAGCGCGGTGAGCGCCTCCACCTGGTCGAGCAGGATCACGTCGGCCACCCGGCGGTGGATGGCCTTCTCGTAGGACGGGGCGATGCCCGGCGTACCCCGGTTGTCGGTGACCACCACCGCGAAGCCGGCGTCGGCCCACCACTGCCGCTCCAGCCAGGCCGAGCGCGCGGCCACCACCTCCTGGTGACCCGGGCCGCCGTAGACGTCCAGCAGTACCGGCAGCCGACGGCCGGTGACGTGGTTGTCCGGGTAGAGCACCGCCGAGGGAAGCCGACGGTCGGTCACCCGTTCCAGCAGCGGCAGCGGGGAGTAGCTGGGCGTGGCGGCCAGCGACCGCAGCGTGCCCACCTCGCGATCGCCCTGGTGCACCGTCCACCGGACGCCCGGGTGATCCAGCGAGGCGCTGCCGATGACCAGCACACCGCCACCGACCGCGCCGACGTGCCAGCCGGCGTCGCTGGTCAGCCGGCGGGCGTCCACGCCGCCGCCGATGCTGGTCCGGACCCGGAACAGGTGCTGTTCGCTCGGCTCGCCGTCGCTCGCCTCGACCAGCAGGTCCGCCGGACCACTGCTGGCGGCGAGCCGGCCGACCACCCGGCGCACGTACAGCGAGGGTGGAGTGAGCAACGTGCCGTCGGCGAACAGGCAGCGTGCGTCGTACCCGTCGTGGGCCAGCTCGCCGCCGACCAGCACCCGCCCGTCGGGCAGGTGCACGGGGGTGCCCGGGATCGGCTCGACCCAGCGGGGGTCGGCCAGTTCGGCGTGCACCTGGGTCTCCCCGGTACGTGGATCGACCGCGAGCACCAGCCCGTGCTGCTGGGCGCGACGCAGCACGGTGATCAGCGGGGCGCCCTCACCCCAGTGCACCGCGGTCAGGTACGGGTACGTCTCCCGGTCCCAGTGCACGTCGACCCAGCCGCCGTCGAGGTCGAGCAGGTGCAGGCTGACCTCGGCGTTGGAACCACCCGCCACCGGGTACGCGACGCTGGTCGGCGGGCTGGCCGGCTGTGCCGGATCGTGCAGGTGCCAGCGGGGCAGCCGGGACTCGTCGACCCGGGCCGCGAGCACCGACCGGCCGTCGGGTGCCCACCAGTAGCCGCGGTGCCTGTCGAACTCCTCCGCCGCGATGTGCTCGGCCAGTCCCCAGAGCACGCCGGAGTCCTCGCCGGCCAGCATGGTGTCGGCGCCGTCGGTGTCGATCACCCGTAGCTCGCCCCGACGTACCCCTTCGGCGGCGTCGGTCACGTAGGCCAGCCGCTGCCCGCTCGGGTCCGGCCGTGGGTCGAGCACCGGCCCGACGGCGGGCACCTCGATCACGTCGCCATGCACCAGGTCTGCCCGGAACAGCCGCCCGGCCAGCGCGAACACCGCGACCCGTCCGGCGGCGTCGAGGGCGTACGAGCCGATGCCGGAGGCGGTCAACCGCAGGCGCTCCCGCCGGGCGCGTTCCCCCGGGCTCAGCCTGTCGGGGTCGGCGTCGGTGCCGAGCAGGGTGCCCGGATCGGCGATCAGGCGTTCCGTGCCGGTCGCCACGTCCAGCAGCCAGAGCGCGTCGGCCGGGTCCTCCGGTCCGGCCGAGCGTAGGAAGACCACCCGGGCACCGTCGTCGGCCACGGAGACGGCACGCGGCGCCCCGTGGCTGAACCTGCGGGTGCGGGCGGCCAGCTCGGGAAAGTCCACAGGCCAGATCGTAGGCCGGTACCGGGCCCGATGTGAGCGACCTGCGCGGACGCGTCTGGGCCGGCAGGCGAGAACCGCCGGTTAGAGTGACCGTCGTGACGACGCTGACTGACCGCCGCCTGCTGCTGGTCCACGCGCATCCCGACGACGAGTCCATCGGCACCGGCTCGACGATGGCCCACTACGCGGCCACGGGTGCCCACGTCACCCTGGTGACCTGCACCCTGGGCGAGGAGGGTGAGATCCACGTACCGGAGCTGGCCGGGCTCGCCGCAGCCGAGGCCGATCAGCTCGGCGGGTACCGGATCGCCGAGCTGGCCACCGCCTGCGCCGAACTGGGCGTCACCGACCACCGGTTCCTCGGCGGGGCCGGCCGCTACCGGGACTCCGGGATGATGGGCCTGTCGACCAACGAGCATCCCCGGGCCTTCTGGGGCGCCGACCTCGACGAGGCCGCAGGGTATCTGCTGGAGATCATCCGGGAGGTACGCCCGCAGGTGGTCATCACGTACGACGACAACGGCTTCTACGGCCACCCCGACCACATCCAGGCACACCGGGTGACGATGCGGGCCGTCGAGCTGGCCGCCGCCGAAGGGCTCGCACCGGCGAAGGTCTACTGGACGGCGATGCCGCAAAGCGTGCTGGAGGCCGGCCTGACGCACTTCGCGGAGGCGTCGGACAACCCCTTCGCCGGCATCGCCGACGCCACCGAGCTGCCGTTCTGCACGCCCGACGAGGAGATCGCGGCCCGCATCGACGCCACCGAGCAGCATGCCGCGAAGGAGGCGGCGATGCGCGCTCATGCCACCCAGATCCCGGCCACCTCCTGGCTGTACTCGATCGCCGGCAATTTCGGTGCCGAGTTCATGGGGGTGGAGTACTTCACCCTGGCGCTGGGGGAGAAGGGGCCGGGCAGCGGCCCGTACGGCTGGGAGTCGGACCTGTTCGCCGGGGTGGCCGCCGCAGCGTCGGACGCGGCCGGCGGCCCGGACGTCGTCGGCGCCTCCGGCAGTAGACCGGTCACCCCGGCCGGTCACCGGTGACCCTGCCCGCCGCGATGTCGGTCGCCCCGCAGGAGCAGCAGCCGCCCCGGCCGAGCCGGAGGTGGCGCCGTCCGATGGACCTCGGCCTGCGGGTGGCCGGCGGCATGTTCGCCGTCCTGGCGGCGATGCTGAGCGCGGTGCTGGAACTGCTGCTCGCCCCGCTGCGGATCGGCGGATACCTGATCGGCGTCACGGTGCTCGTGGCCGTGGCGGCGAACATCGCGTTGAGCTGGTTGGCCGTCGAGTCCGTCGGCCGCCGCTGGGCGGTGGCGCTGCCGGCGCTGCCCTGGGTGGCCATCATGGTGATCGCCGCCGACCGGACCAGCGAGGGCGATGTACTGCTCGTCGGCAACTGGGTCGGCCTCACCCTGGTGGTGGGCGGTGCGATGACCTTCACGGTGATGGCGTTCCGGTCGATCCTCGCGCCGGCCCCGGCCTCCGGTCGGTAATCTCGCACCGGCGCCGGCCTCCGGACGGTACTGACGTCGCTCAGCGCCGGGTGGTAGATATTCCTGCCAGGAGACCCGCCATCCGGGCGGGCCGTACGGCGGGAGGCATGTGATGGGACAGCGGTGGCGTGCGGTCGGTGTGCTCGCGATCGCACTGTTCGCGGTCAACGTGGTCGCCCGGCTGGTCATCCGGTTCGGCTTCGACGGCAACGACAGTGTCGCCGACCGGGTGTCGCTCGGGATGTTCGTGGTGATCGGCCTGATGCTGGCCGGTGTCGCCTTCGTCTGGGGTGAGCGGCGTCCGTTGGCCCGCTGGGCCGGCGAGGTGGCCGCCGCGATCGGAATCGCGGTCGGGTTGACCGTGCTGATCGGGCCGCTGCTGGTCGGTGACAACCCGTTCGCCGGTGGCGGCGGGACGTTCTTCGCGCAGATCGGCCTCTACCTGGTGGCGACCACCGTCGGGACGATGCTGGGCTACCTGCTGCTGGTCACGCTCGGTCGCGACTACCGTTCGCGCAGCCTGCAACGGTACGCCGAGACCACCGCGGCCAAGCCCCGCCGCGTGGTCCGCCGCTGACCGACGGGGTCAGTGCGGCGCGACGCGGGTCAGATAGGTGTGGTGGGTGGTGAAGCCCAGCTTGCGGTAGAGCGCGACGGCACCGGTGTTGCTCTGCTCGACCTGGAGGAACGCGTCGGTCGCACCGGCGTCGGCGGCCCAGTCGGCGAGTGCCCGGATCAGCCGGACGGCCAGTCCCTGCCGGCGTGCGGCGGGCAGCACCTCGATCAGGCACAACCCGAGCCAGCGCCCCTGGCCGGTCACCGTGCCCCGGCCGATCCCGACGAGTGCGCCGTCGACGTACGCGTGGGCGAAGCGGATCTGGTCCACGGCGGTGAGGACGTGTCGCGCGGCGTCCGGCAGCCCGCCCTTGCGACCGGCGGCCACGGCCAGCCAGTCCGCTGACGGTGCTGCGGCCAGCTCGACCACCGGGCCGGCCGAGCCATCCCTGCCGGTCGGGTCGCCGGGGATGCCGGCGGCGCTCGCGACCGCGTCGGGCGGTGCCGACGCGCTGAGGGTGGCGAGCGGGACAGTCTGCACCAGCACCGGTGGGCGACTACCCCAGCCTCTCCGGTCGAGTTCGCTGCCGACCGGCGCGGCCAGCGGCAGCGGCGTGTTGACCATGGCCGGCCGTCCGTGGCCGGCGTACCAGCGTTCGACCGCGTCGACAGCGGCCGGCAGCGGACGGTCCGGATCACCCACCGGAAGCGCCGAGTTGGCCCGGCCGGTCCAGCCGTCGGCGTCCCGCAGCAGCCACTCACCGAGCCGGGCCCGCACGGGGGCCGGCCACGCCTCGTCGGCGGCGAGTTCCAGCTCGACCATGGCGGCGGCGGTCGGCCGCCGGGCCGCCGGGACCCGCTTGGCCCGGTGCACCTCGGCGATCGGCACGCGCAGCCGCCCCTGTCGGGTGGTGAGCGTGAGATGCGTCTCGGTCAGCTCGACCAGCTCACCGAGGGCATCGGAGTAGACCGGCCGACCACCGCGTACGCCGACGCGACGCCGCACCACGATTCGGTGTCCCAAGTCTTGCTCTCGGAGCACGATCGACCTCCTCCCCGGCGAGATACTAGGCTCTTACCGTCGCGGGTGATCGCGGCATGTCTTGCGGAGGAGAAGACCGGTGACCTACATCATCGCCGAGCCGTGCGTGGATGTGCTCGACAAGGCGTGCATCGAGGAGTGCCCGGTCGACTGCATTTACGAGGGCAATCGGATGCTCTACATCCACCCCGACGAGTGCGTCGACTGTGGTGCCTGTGAGCCTGTCTGCCCGGTGGAGGCGATCTTCTACGAGGACGACGTCCCGGAGCAGTGGAAGGACTACACCGGCGCCAACTACGAGTTCTTCGAGGAGCTCGGCTCGCCCGGCGGGGCCTCGAAGATCGGCAAGGTGGAGAAGGACGCCACCTTCGTCGCCGCTCAGCCGCCCCGCGGCGAGGGCCACTGAACCGGCCCGCCCCGGTCTCGTCGCGACTGCCCGAGTTCACCTGGGACACCCTGGACGCCGCGGCCACGCTGGCCGCGGCGCATCCGGACGGCCTGATCAACCTCTCCATGGGTACGCCGGTCGATCCGGTGCCCCAGGTGATCCGGCAGGCCCTGGCGGACGCCGCGGACGCGCCCGGCTACCCGCTGACCGCCGGTGCCCCGGCGCTGCGGGACGCGATCACGGGCTGGGTGTCGCGGGAATGTGGCGCCGGCCCGGACGGGTTCGGGGTGCTGCCGACGATCGGCTCGAAGGAACTGGTGGCCTGGCTGCCCACCCTGCTCGGGGTGGGGCCCGGCGACGTCGTGGTGGTCCCGTCGATCGCCTACCCGACCTACGAGGACGGCGCACGGCTGGCCGGCGCCACCACGGTGCGCGCCGACTCGCTGACCGCCGTCGGTCCGACGTCCCGGGTACGCCTGGTCTGGGTGAACTCGCCGGGCAACCCGACGGGCCGGGTGCTGCCGGCCGCGCACCTGCGCAAGGTGGTGGACTGGGCCCGTGAGCGCGGTGCGGTGGTGGCCAGCGACGAGTGCTACCTGCCGTTGGGCTGGGACGCCGAGCCGGTGTCGGTGCTGTCGCCCGAGGTGTGTGGCGGCTCGTACGACTCCGTGCTGGCGGTTCACTCGCTGTCCAAGCGTTCCAACCTGGCCGGCTACCGGGCCGGTTTCGTGGCCGGCGATCCGGCCCTGGTGGCCGAGCTGCTCAAGATCCGCAAGCACGCGGGCATGATCGTGCCGGCGCCGGTGCAGGCGGCCATGGTGGCGGCCCTGCGCGACGAGCGGCACGCCGACGAGCAGCGGGAGCGGTACGGTGCGCGGCGCGAGACGCTGCGGGCGGCGTTCATGGACGCCGGTTTCACCGTGGAGCACTCCGAGGCGGGGCTCTACCTGTGGCTGACCCGCGGCGAGGACTGCTGGGCCACCGTCGACTGGCTGGCCCGGCGGGGCATCCTGGTCGCCGCCGGTGTCTTCTACGGTCCCGGCGGGCGGCAGTACGTCCGGGCGGCGCTTACCGAGTCCGACGAGCGGATCGCGGCGGTCGCCGCCCGCCTGGCCTGACCACGTCCGAAGGCGGTGGCGTCCCGGCCCGGGATTCCGACCGCCGTGGAGGCCGCTCCCGATTCGCCCGGGGAGCGGCCTCCACGGCGGCTCAGTCCTCGTTGATCCGCTCGAACACCCGGAGCAGGTTGTCCCGGCTGTGCCGCTCCAGCAGCACGCTGCCGTACAACTCCTGTAGCGCCACCGTCCGGCCGCCGTGCAGCCTCACCTCGGCCTTCAGCGGGATCTGCCTGGTCACCTGCACCGACACCATCTCCTCGTACGGGAGGAACTGGTGTCGGGCGGCCAACGTCGCCACCGGCGTCGATTCGAGCAGGTTCTTGAGCCGCTTCTCGCCGTCGCCGGCCTTGCCCGGGCCGCCGACCAGGATCAGACCGCGGTCGAGGATCAGCAGGTCGTGCTGCACGCCGTCGACCTTCACGTTGCCGATGGCGCCGATGACGCCGGCGTTGTCGGCGGTGGCCCGGCTCTGCACCACGGTCGCGGTGGAGGGGTCGACGCCAAGCTCGGCGAGCCGGGCCAGGGCCTCATCGAGGGTCTCCGCCGAGACCGCCAGCTTGGCGATCTCGGCGAGGTCCAACGGCTCACCGCCGACGCCGACGAACTGGGCCGGACCGCTCCAGGACAGCTGCCAGCGGGCCCGCTGGGCGCGGATAGCGGCGTTGACCAGCAACATCTCCATCGGCCCGGCGAACCGGGCCGCCGCCTCCTGGCGGTCGGCATCGCTGAAGAACTGCTCGGCGAACTCGCCCAGGCGACCCGTCCGGACCAGGTCGAGGACGGTTGCCAGACCCGGTTCGGGGTCGCCGGTGAATCGGCCGGCCGCCCGGTAGATGCCGTCCGCCTGGCGCTGCCCACCGGCGGCGATCGCCGCGTGGGTGAATTCCGGCCAGGGCAGCACCTGACGGTTGCCGATGTCGATGACGAGGCTCTGCAACCGGCGGCCGGCGTCCAGGACGTCGGCGAGCAGCACGTGTGCGGGACGGTCGTCGGTGCCTGCCGTTCCGGCCGGCAGTTGTGCCATCGCCTCGATCCGGACACCGATCGGGGGGTGGGTGTCCCACCGGGACGGCTCGCGGTCCGGCACGTCCTGCTGGAGCTTGGCGATCTCGTCCCGGCGGGCCTGGAGCAGTTGTCCGAAGCCGCCGAACAGATCGTCCGGAGCGAGGCCGGCCTGCCAGCCCGACTCCACGTACCGGCCGGTGAAGAAGTTCCAGGCCGCGTCGAGCGCCGGCAGGCTGCGGAGCGCGGACGTGGCCGCCTCGTGGCCGGCGAGTTGGACGGAGGCCCGGTCGGCCTCCAGCTCCTGCCGCCGTGACGCGGCGTTGTCGACCATCAGGTACAGCTTCGCGTACCCCTTGAAGACCAGGCCGATGGGGTTGCGCGGTTTGATCCGCTCGATGGTGCCCTCGATCGCCAGCCGTCCCCGGTAGGCGACGCCACCGAGTCGGGTGTGCTTGCCGGAGTAGTGACCCAACTCGTGGGCCAGCACCGAGCGGAGCTGGTCGACCCGCATCGCCTGAAGCAGCGGCAGACCCACGTAGAGGGTGCGCCGCCCGCCGATCAGCCCGAGCAGCCGGCTCTGCTCGCCGACCGCCGCGTTCACCTCCGGCACCAGCCGGATCTCGTCCGGCGCCCGGGTGCCAACCGCGTCGGCCAGTTCCCGGACGGTGGCCCACAGCTGGGGTGCCTCCCGCTCGTCGAGCACCAGGCCCGGCGCCGGCTCGTTCTTCGTCCGGATCGCCCGCCAGAGCCCGACCGCCACCGCACCCAGCGCGACGATCAGCGGCAGCAGCAGCTTTCCGGTGACCAGTCCGTTCGTGTGGCCGTACAACCAGACGCCGAGGGCGGCGACGGCCGCCAGCTGGAGCAGCGCGACAACGTAGAACCCGATCAACATGACCACCGAGGCGAGTGCCCGGTACGTCGCGGCCATGGCCGTTCCTCCCCGTTCCGTGCCCGCGCGGCTGCGGGCGGCGGAGCGGACCGTACGACGTGGAGGTTTGTCGGACAACCCCCATCCGGTCCGGTTCGGCCGGCTCTTCGATCTTGCCGGCCGCATCCCAGGAGGAAGGGCGCGCACGGGGAGTCGGAGCGCCGGGCGACGCGTACCGGTTGGACGGTGCAGCCGGCTGCCGGGCGTCGTGCCGGCCGGCGATATCCTCGGGCGCGGACGCAGGGCGTGCCGCCGGCCCTTCGGGGCAGTGCGGCGGGATCCGGCAGGCACGCCGCCGCGGGGCCGGCCGGCTCCGTGACGCAACGGGAACGCCGAGGTACGCGGATGGTGCTCAGGGCTGACGCACGGCTGCGGGCAGCGGTGGTCGGCACCGGCCTGATCGGTGGTTCGGTGCTGCTCCGGCTGCACGCCGCCGGAGTGGACGTGACCGGCTGGGATCCGGACGAGCGGACCCGCCGGCAGGCCCGACTGGCCGGCGTACCGACGGCGGACCGGCTGGCCGACGCGGTGGCCGACCGGGACGTGGTGTTCCTCGGCGGGCCGCTGCCTACGCTGCCCGCGACCCTGGTCGAGGTGGCCGCCGCCACCGCCGAGCACTGCCTGCTCACCGACGTGGGCAGCACCAAGGCCGAGCTGGCGGGGTTCGCCGCGGAACAGGGACTGACCAGCCGGTTCGTGCCGGGACACCCGATGGCGGGTACCGACCGGGCGGGGCTCGCGGCGGCGCTGCCGGAGTTGTTCACCGGCGCTGCGTGGGTGCTCTGCCCCGCACCCGACGGGCTGGCCGCGTTCCGCCGCCTCGCCACCCTGGTCACCGACGTCTTCGCCGCCCGGGTGGTGCCGATGGCGGCGGACCGGCACGACGCCGTGGTGGCGCTCGCCTCGCACGTGCCGCACCTGCTCGCCGGGGCGCTTGCCGGTGCGGCGCACCGATCGCCGTTGCGCGAGGCGGTCCTGGCGCTGGCGGCCGGAAGCTTTCGGGACGGCACCCGGGTCGCCGGCACCCCGGCGCAACGTACCGGGAACATGCTGCGCGGCAACCGCGACCAGGTGCTGGCCGCGCTGGACCAGGTCACCGCCTTCCTCGACGAACTGGCCGGCGCGTTGCGTTCCGACGACGCCGACGCCCTCACCGCCCGCTACGCCGAGGCCGGTGCCGCCCGCGCCGAGCTGGCCGGCCGCCCGTACGACGAGCAGGTCAGGTCGTTTCCGCCGGGTGCGGAACCGGCCGAGGTGGCCTGGCTGCACGGCATCGGAGCGGCCGGTGGCCACCTGAGCGGGTGTCGGGACGTGGCCGGCACCGTCTCCTATGTCGCCCACCTCCCGCAGACCTGAGCGGCTCATCGGTGGGCGCGGCGACGGGCCCGCCAGTAGGGTGAGGGCATGGTGGACGGACCAGTCGTGACCGTACGCGGCGAGGCGTACCGCGAGGTCACGCCGGAACTCGCCCGGTTCACGGTGACCGCGCTGGCCCGGGACCGGGAGCGGGAGCCGACGTTGACCCGGCTGGCCGAGCGGGCCGCGGCGATCCGGGTCCTGCTCGACTCGTACGGCCCGACGATCGACCGGCGCGAGACCGGCGAGCTGCGGGTGCGCCCCGAGACCCGCCGCTCCGGGGAACGGGTCGTGGCCTGGCACGGTTCGGTGGTCACCACGGTGACGGTCAGCGACTTCACCGCCCTCGGCGAGTTGATGTTGCGCTTGGCCGACCAGGATCAGGTCGAGGTGGCGGGCCCGTGGTGGGCGTTGCGTCCCGACAGCCCGGCCTACCGGCAGGCCCGGCACACCGCGATCAGTGACGCGTTGCAGCGGGCCCGCGAGTACGCCGAGGCGCTCGGCGCCCAGGTCACCGACCTGGTCGAGTTGTCCGACGAGGGCGGCACCGCCCAACCGATGATGGCTCGGATGGCGTTCGACGCCGGTGGCGTCGAGGCCGGTGGCACCCCGGAGCTGGAACTCGACCCGCAGCCGCAGGGCGTGCACGCGGCCGTGCGGGCCCGGTTCACGATCAGCCGGCCGGTCCTGTCCTGATGACCGTCGCGCAGGTGCTGTCGGTCGAGGCGCTGCTGGAGCGGGCCCGGGGGCTGGCCGATGCCGGCCCGAGACAGCTGCTCGGCATCACCGGGGCACCTGGCGCCGGCAAGTCCACGCTGGCCGCACAGGTGGTCGAGGCGGTCGGCCCGGCGGCCCGGCTGGTGCCGATGGACGGCTTCCACCTCGCACAGGACGAGTTGCGTCGGCTCGGCCGGGAGTTGCGGAAGGGCTCGGTCGACACCTTCGACGCCAACGGCTACGTCTCGCTGCTGCGTCGGCTGCGGCGCAAGGAACCGACGTCGGTCTGGGCGCCGCAGTTCCGTCGGGATCTGGAGGAGCCGATCGCCGGTGCGATCGAGGTGCCACCGGAGGTCCGGTTGGTGGTCACCGAGGGCAACTACCTGTTGATTCCGAACTGGCCCTGGGACGAGATACGCGCCCTGCTGCACGAGGCGTGGTTCCTGGACCTCGACGCCGACCTGCGGCGGCAGCGGCTGGTCGCCCGACACATGGCCTACGGCCGGTCGGAGCAGGACGCCCGAGCCTGGGCGCTGGGCAGCGACGAGGTCAACGCGGCGCTGGTGGCCGACACCGCCGACCGGGCCGACCTGGTGGTACGCCTAGCCGAGCCCCCGACGGGGTGACGGGACCGCCCGCCGCAGCAGCCACGCCACCCGGGATCTCTCCCGTTGGAACTCGGCGGCCTCCGGGTAACCGCTGTGGCTGCGGATCGGTGGGTCGGCGACTTCGCCGTCGCTCGGATGCAGTGCCTCCGGGTCGGTCACCGCGATGTCCCGTTCCCCGGCGGTGACCGGCCAACCGAGCGGGTCGGTGTCCCGCCAGAAGTTCGTCCATCGGGTGCCGCCACCCGGGCGGGTCAGCGCCTCGGCCAGCACCGGTAGCCGGTCGGAGCCGAAGTAGGCGGGAAAGATCCGGCCGTAGAGGCGGGTCAGCTGGCAGCCGTAGGAGAAGAACCAGATCCGGCGCCGCCACCGGTTCGGCATCTGCAGGATGACCGCGGTGCAGATCACCGTGCCCTGGCTGTGCCCGGACAGGATGATGCCGTCCACCCGGCGCGGGTCGTGCTCGGCCAGTGCGATAAGCCCGGCCGTGCGGGTGAGCAGTTCGGGCACCGCCCGCTCGGCGTAGCTCGGTGGCGCGAGTGGGTGGGCGGCGCGCGGCCAGAAGGTGCCCACGTCCCAGACCACGCCGACGGAGCGGCGGATGGCGTTCTTGCGGTAGACGAGCAGGCCGACGGCGGCCACCGCCACCGGAAGCAACCCGAGCAGCGCGTCGCCGACGTCACCCACCGCCTTGATCACCACGGTTGTTCCGCCTGTCGTCACGTTCTGCGGCCGGGCCGCGGAGAGGACGGCCACGCAACTCAGCACGGCGACGACGGCCATCGCGCCGGCGTACCAGCCGATCAGTCGCAGCGCGTGTTCGCCGACCAGTCGGTGCAGCGCCTGGTGGGTGCTGACGTCCCGGGCGCGACGCAGGTCGTGTGCGGACAGTCGGCCGCCCCGGGCACTCAGCCGGGCGTACTCCCGGCGGCGCAGTCGGCGGAACAGCACCACGGCGCGGACGGCGACCAGAGCGAGGATCAGCAGTGCGGCGGCGAAGGTCAGGCCGGCCCAGGCCACAGGTGCTGGCGTGACCACCACGGACCGGCCGGCGGAGGTGTCCCCGCCGTTGAGCCGGTTGGCGACCCAGTAGAGCACGCCGGCGCTGTACGCGAGGCTGAGCAGCCAGCCGAAGCCGGCGATGACGGCAGGCGCCCGGCCGCGCCAGGCCAGGTCGGTGTGCGGTTCGAGGGGTTGTTTGACCGTGGTGGGGCGGATCCGGGGCAGCAGCAGGCCGACCGTGGCGAGGGTGAGCAACGGCAGGGCGAACTGCCACAGCTTCACTGGGGCCGGTGGTGCGGCAGGCAGCCAACCGTGGCACCAGGCGGCGCCGAGGGCGATCAGCAGCGCGATGGCGGCCGTTGTGGCGCCGCCGCGCCGTCCGGAGCGGGCGGTCGCGCCGATCGCGATGAGCAGTAGCAGTTGGCCGGTGCCCAGCCACGCGATGACCCGGTCGAAGCCCGGCAGCGACCGGTCAGTCCGGCATCCGGGCTGGGTGGGATCAAGGTCGCAGCCGGCGGTCGGACGCAGTTCCGCAAGCGCGCTGCCTGCGGTGCCGTCGGGCAGCAGCAGCACCGCGAAGGTGCCGGCCAGGCCGAGTCCGGTGAGGAGGATGACCGCGATGCTCCATCGGCCGAGCGGGGTGGCACCGTCGCGTCGGGTCAGGAAGGGTCGGCCGATGGCCACCAGCGTGACCGTCAGGACGGCGATGAAGGCGGCCACGGCCGTCCAGGTGAGCACCGCCCGTGCGCCGTGTGGCGGGTCGAGCACGGTGACCGTGCCGAGCGGGACCGCTGCCGCCACCACCGTGCCGGTGCACAGGTGCAGGACAGCCGCCCGACGTAGCTGTCCCTCCCCCCACCAGAACGTGGGGTCCTGGAGGGGATTGGTCGGGGGGCCGGGTGGTGGCTCGGGCACGGGCGGCGGCTCCTGCGCCGGCTGGCCGACCGCCACGTCGACGTCTGCCGGCGGCGGGGTACGGCGTCCCGCAGGGTTCGTGGTGGGGTCGGCGGGCATCACCGCCTCGTACTGGTAGGTCCGCCAGGTGACCAGGCCGAGCACTCCGATCATGGCGAGTGGCACGGTCAGGCCGACGGCCAGGGCCCGCCCGCCCTGCTGCCACCAGGAACCGGCGAGGAACTCCCACGGGCCCGGAATCCGGCTCAGGCAGCCCTCGTCCACGCACTGCCAGCCGATGAGATCGACTCCTACGCCGGTCATCGCCAGCACGGGGGTGCCGGTCAGGCTCAGGCAGAACAGCCTGATCAGCCAGGCTGTCATTCCGGAGCGGCTGGCCAGCCGTTCGGTGGTGGGGTCCGCCGGTATGCCCGGACGGGCGTGCAGCGCCACGTTGGCCAGGGTGAAGGGCAGCAGCAGCGTCCACAGGGCCCGCTCCACGTCGCGGGCGGTTCGCGCGCCGGAGGTCAACTGCCCCCAGCTGTACGCCTCGACGACGATCGGGTCGAGCGGCGCGGCTGCCGCAGAGCGGTAGAAACCGGTGACCGGGCCGCCCGCGACGAGCCGTGGCTGAGGTGACTCACCCCCGGGTTCAGCTGTCAGCCCCAGGGTCTCGGCAGGCGGTGTGTTGGACACTCCGTGTACGCGTAGTTCGAGGATCCGGCCTCCCATGCGAGCCTCCCGGTGACGCATCTGTCACCTACAGTGCCCGATGCGGTGCACTGGTCGCCACTCGCCAGGGAGATGTTTGCGCAGGTAGAAGGTTAATCGAGGGTCAATTGAGTTGGCGTACCGGGCGGGCCGGGTTACCGACCGCGACGACTTTGGCGGGAAGATCACGGGTCACCACGGCACCCGCCCCGACCACTGTGTTGTCACCGACGGTGACTCCGGCGAGGACTATCGCTCCGCCGCCGAGCCAGGCGTTGTCACCGATGGTGATAGGCCGGGCCGCCTCCCACTTCGCCCGACGTGGTTCCGGATCCACCGGGTGGGTGGGGGTGAGCAGTTGCACGTTCGGGCCGATCTGGACGTCGGCGCCGATGGTGATCGGTGCGACGTCGAGGAAGACCGCGTGGTAGTTGACGAAGCTGCGGGGCCCGATCCGGATGTGGTAGCCGTAGTCGCAGTAGAAGGGTGGCCGGATGCCGGTCTCCTCGCCGAGCTCGCCGAGCAGCTCGTGCAGCGCCGCCTGACGTGCCTCCTGATCGTCGACGCCACTGTTGTTGATCCGTTCCATCAGGCGCAGGGCACGGAGGTGGTCGGCGATCAGTTCCGGATCGTCGGCCAGGTAGGGCTCACCGGCGAGCATGCGTTCCTTCATGGACGTCATCCGTCCGATCATGCCCGGCGCCGTCGCGGCAAGGACTCAACTTCGTCGAATTCTTGACTCCCATTTGCATACTCAGTATGCAAGTGTGATGAGAGTCGATGTGTCCTACATCGATGTAGACGCTCCAGAGGAGGATTCAGTTGCGACGAAGGAGCAAACTGACCGCCACCGGACTCGTGCTGGGTCTGGTGCTCGGCGTACCGGCGGCGGCCACGGCCGCACCGGCTGCGCCGACAGCGGCCCTACCGACCCAGTCCCTGACCGACAGGCCGGACGCCGGCCGCGGTGCCACCACCGTCACCCTGGTCACCGGTGACCAGGTCACGGTCACTGCGCGCGGGGCGAGCGTACGTCCGGCCGAGGGCCGCGACGGCATCCGCTTTCTCACCCAGCGGCAGCGGGATCACCTCTGGGTGGTGCCGCAGGACGCCCTGCCGTTGATCCGCGACGGGCGGGTCGACCGCCGGCTCTTCGACGTGGCCGGGCTGATCGCCGCCGGCTACGACGACGCGCACCGCGACGACCTGCCGCTGCTCATGACCTACGGGTCGAACGCTCGGCGGGCCGGCACACCCGACGGGGTGACCGTCACCCGTGACCTGACCGCCATCAGTGGTGTCGCGGCCACCGCGGACAAGCAAAGCGTGGGCCAGGTCTGGGCCACGGTCGCCGGTGCCAGCGGCGCCCGGTTCGACGCGGCGGGGGGTGTCGAGCGGATCTGGCTCGACGGCCGGCGGCAGCTGACGCTGGAACACAGCGTGCCGCAGATCGGGGCGCCCGCCGCCCACCAGGCCGGCTTCACCGGTCAGGGGGTACGCGTGGCGGTGCTTGACACCGGCGTCGATGCCGCGCATCCCGACCTCACCGGCCGGGTCGCCGAGTCGAGGAACTTCACCGAGGAGACGAACCCGGGCGACATCGTGGGGCACGGCACCCACGTCGCCTCGATCATCGCGGGCAGCGGCGCCGCCTCGGACGGCCGCAACCGGGGTGTGGCACCCGACGCGACAGTGCTCTCCGGCAAGGTCTGCGAGGAGTACGGGTGCACCGAGTCGGCCATCCTGGCCGGCATGCAGTGGGCCGCCACCGAGGTCGAGGCCGACGTGGTGAACCTCAGCCTGGGCGGGGCGGACACTCCGGAGGTCGATCCGCTTGAGGAGGCGGTGAACACGCTCACCGAGCAGACCGGTGCCCTCTTCGTGATCTCCGCCGGCAACGCCGGACGGACCGGCACGGTCGGCTCGCCGGCCAGCGCCGACGCCGCGCTCGCCGTCGGCGCGGTCGACCGGGACGACCAACTCGCCGACTTCTCCAGCCAGGGCCCGCGGGTCGGTGACGACGCCCTCAAGCCGGAGATCACCGCCCCGGGAGTGGACATCGTGGCCGCCCGGGGGGAGGGCACGCAACTCGGTGAACCGGTCGGCGAGCAGTACGTCTCGCTCTCCGGCACCTCGATGTCCGCACCACACGTGGCCGGTGCGGCGGCGCTGCTCGCCCAGCAGCACACCGACGCGACGGCGGAGCGGCTGAAGGCCACCCTGATGGCCTCGGCCCTGCCGCATCCGGACCTGACCGCGTACCAGCAGGGTGCCGGCCGGGTCGACGTGGCGCGTGCCATCAACCAGTCGGTGGTCAGCGAGCCGGCGAGCGTCTCGTTCGGCCGGACGCTCTGGCCGCACGCCGACGACGAACCGATCCAGCGCGAGGTGACCTGGCGCAACACCGGCACCGCGCCGCTCACCCTGGACCTCAGCATCGAGGCCACCGGCCCGGACGGCGAACCCGCGCCGGCCGGCGTGTTCACGCTCGGTACGCAGCAGGTCCAGGTGCCGGCGGGCGGGACCGCGTCGGCCACGGTCACCGTCGACACCAGCGTCGACAGCCCGGACGGCCACTACACCGGTCGGGTGGTCGCCCGTGCCGGTGACCTGGTGGCGATCACGCCGGTGGCCGTGCACAAGGAGGTGGAGAGCTACACGCTGACCCTGCGCCACCTGAGCCGTGAGGGTGCCGTGCCGGACGAGTACGCGACCTTCCTGCTCGGGCTGGACGACTTCACCGACATCTTCGTGTCCGACCTGGACGGCACCGCCGAGGTGCGGGTGCCCAAGGGGCGGTACGGGCTGGCCAGTTTCCTGTTCGACGAGGCCAGCGAGGAACTGGTGCTGATGACCCAGCCGGAACTGGTGGTGGAGTCGGACGCCGAGACCGTGGTGGACGCGCGTACGGCGAAGCCGGTGCGGATGACGGTGCCGGACCGGTCGGCGACGCCGGCGCTCGTCGCTGTCGACGCGTACTTCCTGTTCGACGAAGGGATAGCCGGGTTCGGTGCGGTCGCCGACGACTTCGGTGGGCTGTTCACCGGGCAGCTCGGCGGCCGGACTGCGGCAGACCACTTCTTCGCCGTGTTCAGCAGCCAGTTCGCCGACCTGGAGGCGGCCAGCAGCCCGTATCTCTACGCCCTCGCCGAGATGGTGCCGGGCCGGATGCCTGCCGGGTTGACCCGGCACTACCGCAGCAGTGACCTGGCCACCGTCAAGCAGACGTTCCGGGACGGCTACCCCGGCACGCTCGCCGAGCGGATGTCCTTCGCCCTGTTCGAGCCCGACCTGGGCGGCTGGGCGGTCGGGCTGCCTTCCGCGGTACCGGGTCAGCGGGTCGAGTACTACAACACCGGGGCGGTGCGTTGGAGTACCGAGCTGTGGTTCGGCACGCGCAGCGACGACGTGCCCTGGCTCGAACCGGTGGCCGTGCTCTTCTCGGAACCGACGACGTACCGGGCCGGGCGGACCTACCGGGAGGTCTGGAACGGTGCGCCCCACGGACAGTCGTTCCCGGTGCCGCGCTGGCCGGACGACGGCCTGACCCGGCAGGGTGACCTGATCACGCTGTCCGTGCCGCTGTACAGCGACGCGGCCGGACACCTGGGCAGTTCGCTTACGGACGCCGGACGTACCGCCCTGTACCGCAACGGCAAACTGGTGAATGAGTCCGAGGATCCCGGCTGGGGCCAGTTCGAGGTGCCCGCCGGTCCCGCCAGATACCGGCTGGAGACGTCGGCGAAACGTACGGTAAGCGACCTGAGCACGGAGGTTGCCACCACCTGGACCTTCCGGTCCCGGCACGTACGCGGCGACGACCCGGTGCGGCTGCCCGCCTCCGCGATCCGGTTCGCGCCGCGGCTGGACGAGCGGAACGCGGCTCCGGCGGGCCGGTCCTTCGTGATTCCGGTCGCGGTGCAGCGCCAACCCGGCGCACCGGTGGCGAAGACGGCGTCGTTGACCGTCGAGGTCTCCTACGACGGCGGCAAGCGCTGGCAGCGCGCCAAGCTACGCAAGGTCGGTAGCGGCTGGCAGGCCACCGTGCAGCACCCACGCGGCACCGGCCACGTGTCGTTGCGGGCCACCGCCCGCGACACCGACGGCAACACCGTCACCCAGCGGATCATTCAGGCGTACCGCCTGCGGTGAGCCGCACCGGCGGGGCGGGCCCGATCAGGGCTCGCCCCGCCGGGGCTTCAGTCGTTGGCGTGCAGGGCGGCGTTCAGCTCGATGCCCCGGCCGGCGCGGGGACGGGCCTCCAGCGCGCCGGAGACCGAGTTGCGCCAGAACAGCAACCCGTCGACGCCGGACAGCTCGCGGGCCTTGACGACCCGGCCGTCCGGGAGACTGATCTTCGAGGCGGCGGTGATGTAGCAACCCGCCTCGACGACGCAGTCGTCGCCGAGCGAGATGCCGACGCCGGCGTTGGCACCGACCAGGCTCCGCTCGCCGATGCGTACCTTGTCGGTGCCGCCGCCGGAGAGGGTGCCCATGATGGAGGCGCCGCCGCCGATGTCCGAACCGTCACCCACCACCACGCCCTGCACGATGCGCCCCTCGACCATCGAGGTGCCGAGCGTGCCGGCGTTGAAGTTGACGAAGCCCTCGTGCATGACTGTGGTACCGGCGGCGAGGTGCGCGCCGAGCCGGACCCGGTCGGCGTCGGCGATCCGCACCCCGGAGGGCACCACGTAGTCGGTCATCCGCGGGAACTTGTCCACCCCGTACACCCCGAGGTGGCGGCCGGCGGCCCGCTCGATGACGCGCAACTCGTCCACCCGCTCCGGCGGGCACGGCCCGGCGGAGGTCCAGGCCACGTTGGCCAGCTTGCCGAAGATGCCGTCGAGGTTGATCTCGTTGGGCCGCACCAGGCGGTGGGAGAGCAGGTGCAGCCGCAGGTACGCGTCCGCCGCGTCCTTGATCGGATCGTCGAGCGAGCCGATGACGGTGACCACCTGGACGGTACGCAGACCCGGCAGGGCTCGGTCGCCGATCGCGCCGGGCGGCAGGTCCAGCACGTCGGCCTCGTCCTCACCGGCGACCAGTGGCAGCTCGCCGAGGCCCAGCTTGCCGGTCGGGTACCAGGCGTCGAGCACCTGGTCCTCGGCGGTGACGGTGGCCAGGCCGATGCCCCACGCGGATTGTGTGGACGTCACTTACTCACCTCTCGTTCCCCTGCGGGCTGCTGCTGCTGCTGCTCGCGACTGCGGCTCTCCGGCCCACGCCTCGTGCTGCGTCGAAGGGCTCGCGTCTCACGGTCGCCGGTTGTGACGGTACCGTGCGGACCATGGAGAACCCGCTTACCCCCGAGGTCCTCGCCGATCCGGTGGCGTTGACCCGCGCGCTGGTCGACATCGAGTCCGTGTCCCTCAACGAGAAGGCCATCGCCGACTGCGTGGAGGAGGTTCTGCGGGTGGTCCCGCACCTGACCACCTACCGGTACGGCAACACCGTGATGGCCCGTACCGACCTGGGGCGGGCTTCCCGGGTGGTGCTCGCCGGCCACCTGGACACGGTGCCGCTGAACAACAACTTCCCGTCGACCCTGCGCGGCGACCTGATGTACGGCTGCGGCACCTCGGACATGAAGTCCGGGGTCGCCTATGCACTGCATCTCGCGACGAGCCTGCCCGCGCCACGCTACGACGTGACGTACTTCTTCTACGAGGCCGAGGAGATCGAGTCGAGGTACAACGGCCTGCACCTGGTCGCGCAGGCGCACCCGGACTGGCTGGAGGCCGACTTCGCGCTGCTGTTGGAGCCGACGTACGGCATCGTCGAGGCCGGCTGCCAGGGCACCATGCGAGCCGTGGTGGTGACCACCGGGGTACGGGCCCACTCGGCCCGTTCCTGGCACGGGGTCAACGCGGTCCATGGTGCCGGTGAGGTGCTCCGCCGCCTGTCGACGTACCAGGCCCGGCGGGTAACCATCGACGGCTGCGATTACCGGGAAGGGATGAACGCGACCCGCATCCACGGCGGGGTCGCCGGCAACGTGGTGCCGGACCGGTGCGAGATCGAGGTGAACTACCGCTTCGCGCCGGACCGTACGCCGGCCGAGGCCGAGGCGCACCTGCGTGAGGTCTTCGCGGACTACGAACTGACCGTGACCGACTGCGCGGCCGGTGCCCTGCCCGGGCTGGAGGCGGCTCCCGCCCGCGAGTTCCTGGCGGCGGTGGGCGCCGCGCCCATCGGCAAGCTGGGTTGGACCGACGTGGCCCGGTTCGCCGCGATGGGGATTCCGGCGCTCAACTTCGGCCCGGGTGATCCGAACCTGGCCCACCACCCGGACGAGCACGTCGAGATCAGCAAGATCCGCGACGGTGCGGCGACGCTGCATCGCTGGCTTGCCGCCTGATCGTCCCGGCCCCGTCAGCGGGTGAGCGCGTCGACGGTCAGACGGCGCTCAGGTGGGACTCGGCGCCCGGATCGGTCGGCGGTTCGGGTGGCTTGTCGAGCAGGCGGGTGCGGCGGCGCTCGGCCACCACGTCGCGGATGCGTCGCTGCATCTGGCGGCGAATCCGGATCCGTTCGTTGTTGCTGATCACGCTGTCTCCTCCCCCGAAGCCTGCGCGCCGGGGCATACCCGGTATGTGAATAGTAAGACGTACGGGAAAGCGATTTGGTTGCACAAGATCACAAAGTGTTTGCCGGGTTCTCCGGCCGGACTCCACTACGGTTGCTTCCATGACCCAGAGCAACCGGCGCGAACGAGAACAGGAGCGGCATCGCGGCGCCGTCACACTACGTCGCCAGTCGATCACCAATAGCACTGCGGATCAACGCCTGCTGGACTCCCGGGCGCGGGCCGACTGGAAGACGAAGGACGCCTGGCGGGCGTTGCGGATCCTCTCCGAGTTCGTGGAGGGCTTCGACACCCTCGCCGATTTGCCGCCGGCGGTCAGCGTCTTCGGGTCGGCGCGCAGCAAGCCGGACAGCCCCGAGTGTCAGCTCGCCGAGGCGCTGGGGGCGGCGCTGGCCCGGGCCGGCTACGCGGTGATCACCGGCGGCGGTCCGGGCGTGATGGAGGCGGTCAACCGGGGGGCCAGCGAGGCCGGCGGCCACTCCGTCGGCCTCGGCATCGAACTCCCCTTCGAGCAGGGCATCAACGAGTGGGTCGACCTGGCCATCGACTTCCGCTACTTCTTCGCCCGCAAGACCATGTTCGTCAAGTACGCCCAGGCGTTCGTGGTGCTGCCCGGCGGGTTCGGCACCATGGACGAACTCTTCGAGGCGCTCACCCTGGTGCAGACCGGGAAGGTCACCCGGTTCCCGGTGGTGCTGATGGGCGCGGACTACTGGCAAGGGCTGCTCGACTGGCTGCGTGACACGATGGCCGCCGAAGGCAAGATCGGCCCGGTCGATCTGGAGCTGATCTGCGTCACCGACGATGTCGCGGCGGCGGTGCGGCACATCGTGGAGGCCGAGGCCGCCCTCAGCGTCGAGCAGGAGACCGTCCGCGAGGAAGCCGTCGCCCGGGTCGCCGCCGACCAGCAGGCCGCCGCCACCGAGTCGGCCGCCGCCAACGGGCAGGCGGCTGCGCAGGGTTCGGCTGGCCTCAACCGGCAGGCGGCGGAGAGGTCGGCTGCTGCTGACGGGTCGTCGGTCGCCGCGGACGAATCCGCCGCGACCGACGACCCGGCGGGGCGCTGACGATGGCCGCGATCTGCGTGTTCTGCGCATCCTCCCGCACGCTCGACAAGCGTTGGCTGGACCTGGCTGCCGACACCGGTGCGGAGATTGCTCGGCGTGGGCACACGCTGGTAAGCGGCGGGGGCTGCGTCGGGATGATGGGTGCGCTGGTCAACGGCGCACGCGCGGCGGGAGGTCGCACGGTGGGCGTGATCCCGCAGGCACTTGTCGACCTGGAGGTCGCCGACCTCGCCTCCGACGAACTGCTGGTCACCGAGTCGATGGCCAGTCGGAAGATCCTGATGATCGAGAAGTCGGACGCCTTCCTCACCCTGCCCGGCGGGCTCGGCACGCTCGACGAACTCTTCGAGGTCTGGACCACCGCGACGCTCGCCCTACACCACAAGCCGATGGTGTTGGTCGACACCGACGGTTTCTACGACCCGCTGCTGGAGTGGTTGCGCAAGCTGACCGATCAGACCTTCCTCAAGCCCGCCGGCTTCGACCTGCTGCGGTCGGTCGACACCGTCCCGAGTGCGCTCGATCTGATCGAATCCCACCTCACCTGACCGCCGCCTGGCCGTGACGCGGCCCGGCCGCCCGTCGCCCCGGCCGCCCGGCTCGGGACGTGGTCGGCTCGGGATGCGGTCGGTTCGGGATGCGGTCGGCTCGGCTTGTGATCGGCTTGGGATGCGGCGAACCGGGCCTTCCCGTCGAGCGGAAGCCCCGACTTGCCGCAAGCCGAGCGCCGGACACCGACCGGGCGGGTGTGGCGGGTCGGGCGGTGTCGCAGGGCCGTGATGGGATGGCGGGATGCAGGCGTACCGGTTGGTGCGTCGGCCCGCCGGGCCGACCGAGGGGAGCGGCCCGTCCGTCGAGCCCCCCTCGGATGCCGCTCACCCGCAGGCCGGGCAGGGGCAGGGCGCGCCGGATCAGGTCAGGTCAGGTCAGGCCGCGCCGGATCAGGTCAGGTCAGGTCAGGCCGCGCCGGGTCAGATCAGGTCAGGTCAGGCCGCGCCGGGTCACGCCGCGTCCGGTCAGGCCGAACAGGGTCAGGCCGCGCCGGGGCAGATCGATCCGCGGCAGGCGGAGGTCGTCGCGCACACTGCCGGTCCGATGCTCGTGGTGGGCGGGCCGGGCACGGGTAAGACCCGGACCCTCATCGAGGCGGTCACCGCCCGGGTGACCGAGGGTGTCGACCCGGAGCGGATTCTGGTGCTCACCTTCAGCCGACGCGGTGCCGCCGATCTGCGGCACCGGATCGAGGCGCGGATCGCCGCGACCGGTCAGCGGGTGCTGCGTGAGCCGCTGGTGCGCACCTTCCCCGCGTACGCCTTCGGTCTGCTGCGACGGGCCGCTGCCGAACGCGGCGAACCGTCACCCCGGCTGCTCACCGGTCCGGAGCAGGATCTGATCATTCGCGAGCTGCTCGACGTCGTCGGTGCGGAGGCCGACGCGGAGGCCGACGCGGAGCCCGACGACGACCAGGTCGGTTGGCCGGCGGATCTGCGGCCGGCGCTGCGTACCCGGGCATTCGCCGCCCAGTTGCGCGACCTGCTGATGCGTGCCGCCGAGCGGGGGGTGGGCCCGGTCGAGCTGGCCCGGCTCGGTGAGCGGCTCGGCCGCGCCGACTGGCCGGCCGCCGCCCGGTTCCTCCGGCAGTACGTGGCCGTGCTGGCCCTGCGTGACGTGGCCAACCGCGGCTCGGTCGCCTACGACCCGGCGGAGCTGGTCCGGGCCGCCACCGGGATGCTGCGCGACGATCCGGAGCTGCTCGCCGCCGAGCGGCGCCGGCTGGCGCACGTCTACGTCGACGAGCTGGCCGACACCGACCCCGCGCAGCTGGAGCTGCTGGACACGGTGGCCGGCGGCGGCCTTTCCCTGGTCGCCTTCGCCGATCCCGACTCCTCCACGTACGCCTTCCGGGGAGCCGACCCGGGCGGAGTGACGAGCTTCCCCCACCGGTTCCGGACCGCCTCCGGCGCACCGGCCGCCCAGGTGCTGCTGACCACCAGCTACCGCGCGGGGGAGCGGCTGCTGGCCGCCACCACCCGGCTGGGCCGACGGCTGCGCGGGCCGGCCGCACACCGGCAGCTACGACCGCTGCCGGACACCCCACCGGGGACGGTGGAGGTACGCACGTTCTCCTCGACCACGAGTGAGGCGGCGTGGTTGGCGCACGCGTTACGGGAGGCACACCTGCTCGACGGCGTCCCGTGGGCGCGGATGGCGGTGCTGGTCCGCTCCACCGCCCGGCAGCTGCCCGGGCTGCGTCGGGCGCTGCACGCGGCCGGCGTGCCGACCGTGGTGCACGGTGAGGATCTTCCGCTGCACCTGCAACCGGCGGTCGCGCCGCTGCTGCTCCTGCTGCGCTGCGCGTTGGAGCCGGAGCGGCTCGACGAGGAGGCCGCGGTCGCGCTGCTGCACTCGCCGCTCGGTGGTGCCGACCCGCTGGCGGAGCGGCGCCTGCGGCAGGGCCTGCGTGCCCTCGCCCTGGCCCGGGGCGACCGGCGGCCCTCCGGAGAGTTGATCATCGAGGCGCTCCGTGACCCGGCCGAGCTGGTCGGAGTCGAGCGGCGTTGGGCCGAGCCGGCGCAGACGGTGGCCGGGTTGCTGGCCGTCGCCCGGGAGGCGGCCGAACGGCCGGCCGCCACCGCGGAGGAGGTCCTCTGGGCCGTATGGCGGGCCAGTGGGCTGGCCGAGTTGTGGTCGGCCGCGCTGACCCGAGGCCCGACAGTGGCCGGCGAGGGTGATCTCGCCCGGCGTCGCCGGGCCGAGGCGGCCGACCGTGACCTGGACGCCGTACTTGTCCTCTTCGACGCCGCCGCCCGGTTCACCGATCGGCTGCCGGGCGCGCGTACCGAGGTCTTCCTCGACCACGTGCTCGGTCAGGAGCTGCCGGCCGACACGCTCGCACCGACCGCCGACCGGGGCGACGCCGTGCGGCTGCTCACCGCGCACGCGGCCAAGGGACTTGAGTGGGACCTGGTCGCGGTGGCCGGCGTGCAGGAGGGGGTCTGGCCGGATCTGCGGCTGCGCGGCAGCCTGCTCGGCTCGGAGCGCCTGGTCGACGTGCTTGCCGGCCGAGGCGACGGCGTGGCCGCGCTGGCCACCGTGGTCGGGCAGACCTCGGCGCTGCTCGACGAGGAGCGGCGGCTGTTCCACGTCGCGGTGAGCCGTGCTCGGCGGCGGCTGCTGGTCAGCGCGGTCGCCTCCGCGTCGGTGGGCGGCGACGACCACGAGGAGCAACCCAGCCGATTCCTCTACGAGCTGGGCCCCACCGACGATCCGGGTGGTGCCGGCGGTCCGCCGCCGCGGCCCCAGCCGCCGGACGAGCCGCTCCCCGCCGGCACCCCGGCGGACGGCATCCCGGACGATGACGGCCCGGCGGGTACCACCGGGGACGGGCATTCCGCGCCGGCTCGGCTGCCGCTGAGTCGGCCGCCCCGGGCGCTCACACTGCCCGCGTTGGTGGCGGAGCTGCGTACCGCGGTCGCCGATCGGGCGGCGCCGCTCGCCCGGCGGCGCGCGGCAGCGGCCGAACTGGCACGGCT
Organism: Micromonospora sediminimaris; assembly: GCF_016863575.1. Classification (NCBI taxonomy): domain Bacteria; kingdom Bacillati; phylum Actinomycetota; class Actinomycetes; order Micromonosporales; family Micromonosporaceae; genus Micromonospora; species Micromonospora sediminimaris. The sequence continues at coordinate 6,611 of NZ_BOPD01000033.1, read as the reverse complement.
GGCCGCCGCCGGGGTGTCCGGCGCGCATCCCGACGACTGGTGGGGGCTGCGCCCGCTCTCCGACGACCGGCCGCTGGTCGACGACGGTGAGCCGGTCCGGGTGACCCCGTCCGGGATGGAGAGCGCGCTGCGGTGCAGCCTGCGCTGGCTGTTGGAGCGGCACGGCGGCAGCGCACCGGCCAGCACCGCGCAGGGCGTCGGCAACCTGGTGCACGCGGCGGCGATGCTCGCCGAGGACGCCAGGGCCGACCGCGAGACGCTGCTGGAGTACGTGGCCGCCCGCTTCGACGCGATCGAGCTGGCCGCGCGGTGGATGGTCGGTCCGGAGCAGACCCGCGCCGAGGAGATGGTCGACAAGCTGCTGCGCTGGCTGGCCGCCAACCCGCGCCGGCTGCTCGCCATCGAACAGGAGTTCGCGGTACGCCTCGACGATCCGCGCCGGCCGGTCGAGCTGACCGGCCGGGTCGACCGATTGGAGATCGACGCGGACGGCCGCTTGGTGGTGGTCGACCTGAAGACCGGCAAGTCCACCGCGGTCACCGAGCGCGAGGTGGCCGAACATCCCCAGCTGGGCGCGTACCAGGCGGCGGTGGAGGCTGGCGCGTTCGCCGAGTTCGGCGACGAGCCCGGTGGCGCGGCACTGGTGCAGCTCGGCACCGGCGCGAAGGATGCCCGCGAGCAGGCCCAGCCGCCGACCACCGACGGTCCGGAGGCCGGCTGGGCGACCGCGCTGGTGCGCCGTACCGCCGACACGATGGCCGCCTCGACCTTCGCGGCGGTCGCCAACTCGAAGTGTCGGGTCTGCCCGGTGCGCAGCAGCTGTCCGGTCTCCGGTCAGGGCCGGCAGGTGGTCGAGCCGTGACGCAGCCCACCCTGTTCGAGCCGGTCCCACCGGCACCCCGCGCGGCGGACGCCGGCCCCCGGTACACGCCTGTGGAACTGGCGAAGCTGCTCCGCCTGCCGGCGCCCACCCGGGAACAGGCGGCGATCATCGCCGCGCCGGTGGAGCCGCTGCTGGTGGTCGCCGGTGCGGGCTCGGGCAAGACCGAGACGATGGCCGCCCGGGTGGTGTGGTTGGTGGCCAATTCGTACGTCCGGCCGGAGCAGGTGCTCGGCCTCACCTTCACCCGCAAGGCCGCCGGTGAGCTGGCGCACCGGGTACGCGTCCGGCTCGACCAGCTGGTCCGCCGGTTGGGCCGCCGCGAGCGCAACCCGCTCGACGACCCCCTCGCCGGTGAGCCGACCGTGGCCACCTACCACTCGTACGCCGGGCGGATCGTCACCGAGCACGGTCTGCGCGCCGGCTACGAGCCCTCCACCCGGCTGCTGACCGAGGCGTCCCGCTGGCAGCTGGTCGACCTGATCGTGCGCAACTACGACGGGGACATGTCCGAGGTGGACCGGATGCCGAGCACCGTCACCGACGCGGTCCTCGCGCTCGCCGGTGAGCTGGACGAGCACCTGGTCGAGCCGGACGAGCTGGCCGCCTGGACCGGCCGGTTCTTCGCCGACGTGCAGTCACGTCCGGGGCGGATCTACGCCGGGGTACGCAAGGCCCTCGCTCTCCAGCAGGCCCGGCTGAAGCTGCTGCCGCTGGTGCGCGGGTACGCCCGCCGGAAGGACGATTTCGAGGCGATGGACTTCGCCGACCAGCTCGCTCGGGCGGCTCGGGTCGCCCGGGACCATCCCGGCGTCGGTGAGATCGAGCGTAGTCGCTACCGGGTGGTGCTGCTCGACGAGTACCAGGACACCAGCCATGCCCAGGTGGTGCTGCTCAGAGCGCTGTTCGGCGACGGCCATCCGGTGACCGCGGTGGGTGATCCCTGCCAGTCCATCTACGGCTGGCGGGGAGCCAGCGCCGGCACGCTCGACCGTTTCCCGACCGAGTTCGCCCGCACCGACGGCGGCGCGGCGCGGGTGCTCGGGCTGACCACCAGCTGGCGCAACCGACCGGAGATCCTGGCGGTGGCGAACGCGCTGGCCACGCCGCTACGCGCGGCCGGGGCGCGGGTGCCCGAGCTGCACGCCGCGCTCGCTGTCGACGAGCCGATTCCGCATCGCAGCCCGCGCGGGGCCGCCGCCGGCACGGTGCACTGCGCGCTGCTGTCGACCTACGCCGACGAGGCCGACTGGATCGCCGACAGCCTGCTGGCCGCCTGGCGTGGGGCGGCCGGCACATCGGGCGTGTCGCCCGAGCACATCCCGGTGACGCGACGCCCGACCACGGCGGTGCTGGTCCGGCTGCGCAGCCAGATCCCGGCGATCGCCGCCGCGCTGCGCGAGCGCGGCCTGCCGGTCGAGGTGGTCGGGCTCGGCGGTCTGCTGGACACTCCTGAGGTACGCGACGTGGTCTGCACGCTGCGGGTGCTGGCCGACCCGACCGACGGGGCGGCGTTGCTGCGTCTGCTGACCGGAGCACGGTGGCGGATCGGGCCGCGGGATCTGGTGGCGTTGCACCGTCGGGCCAGGGCCATCGCGGCGGCCCGCCGCCGGCTGGCTGACGACGGCGCTCCGGAGATCACCCCAGACCGCCTCGATGAGGCCACCCTCGTGGAGGCGCTTGCCGACCTGGGGCCGGCGCAGGCGTACTCGGCCGAGGGGTACGCGCGGCTGCGCGCGTACGCCCGGGAACTGGGCCTGCTCCGCTACCGGCTGGACCAGACCCTGCCGGAACTGATCGCGGACGTGGAGCGGACCACCGGGCTCGACGTGGAGGTGGCGGTGCGGGCGGGCCGCGACGGCGCCGGTGACGCCGGGCTGGCCCGGGGGCACCTGGACGCGTTGGGTGACGTGGCCGCCCGGTTCAGCGGGGAGTCGCCGGCCGCCACGCTCGCCGGGTTCCTGGCCTATCTCGCCGCCGCCGAGGATGAGGAGCGCGGTCTCGCGCCGGGCGAGGTCGAGGTGGTCGAGGGGGCGGTGCAGATTCTCACCGCACACGCCGCCAAGGGGCTGGAGTGGGACGTGGTGGCGGTGGCCGGGCTGAGTCGTGGCGTGTGGCCGGGGCCGGTCCGCAATTCTGACCATTGGCTCGGCGGCCTGGGCGTACTGCCGTTCCCGCTGCGCGGCGACGCCGACGGGCTGCCCGAGTTGGCCCTGGCCGAGGCGGACGACCAGCGTGGCGTGGCCCGGGCGGTGGAGGACTTCACCGATGCCTGGCGGGCCCACGACGAGCGGGAGGAACGACGGCTGGCGTATGTGGCGGTGACCCGGCCCCGGCGGCTGCTGCTCTGCTCCGGCCACTGGTGGGGTGAGGGCACCAAACGGCCGCGCGGACCGTCGGCGCTGCTCCGCGAGGTGCACGACGCCTGCCTGGACGGCGGTGCCGGCCACCTGGTCGACGAGTGGGCGCCGGAACCCGCGCCGGACGCGGTGAACCCGACCACCGAGGTGGTGCTGCGGGCCGAGTGGCCCGCCGATCCACTCGGCCCTCGCCGTCCGGTGTTGGCCGAGGCGGCGGCGCTGGTCCGCCGTTTCCTGACCGACGGCGACGCCGGGGACCCGCCGGACGACGCGGTCGGGGAGGATCCGGACGTGGCCCGGTGGCGACGGGAGGCTGAGCTGCTGCTGGCCGAGCGGGCGGAGGTGAGCCGGCTCTCCGGCCCGATCGAGGTGTCGCTGCCCGAGCAGCTGTCGGTGACGCAACTTGTCGCGTTGCGCCGGGATCCGGCCGGGCTGGCCCGGGCACTGCGCCGCCCGATGCCGACCGAGCCCAACCCGTACGCTCGCCGGGGCACCGCGTTCCACGCTTGGCTGGAGCAGCGGTTCGGCGCGGACCGGTTGCTCGACACCGACGAGCTACCGGGGGCGGCGGACGCGGACGCGGCGCCGGACGAGGAGTTGGCCGAGCTCCAGCGGCGCTTTCTGGCGAGCGAGTGGGCCGACCGCACTCCGATCGAGGTGGAGGTGCCGTTCGCCACGGTGATCGGCGGTGTGGTGGTACGCGGCCGGATGGACGCCGTGTTCCGCCGGCCGGGCGACCGCTTCGACGTGGTCGACTGGAAGACCGGCGCGCGGCCGGAGGGCACCGCGGCCGAGGTGGCGGCGGTGCAGCTGGCGGTCTACCGGCTGGCCTGGGCGGAGCTGGCCGGTGTGCCGGTCGACCGGGTCGGTGCGGCGTTCCACTACGTGCGTGACGGGGAGACGGTCCGTCCGATGGACCTGCTCGACGTCGACGGGCTGACCGCGCTGATCAGCTCGGTTCCCGAGTCGACATGAAGCACTGGCGTGGTGCCGGATCCGTGGTAGGGTTCTCTCGTTGCAGTTTCGGTTACCAGCTCTGTTTGCGCCTGGCGGAATGTGGCCCCAGGCGCTCTTTGTTATGTCCGGACTTCTCCGGGCGGGGCGACCAGCAGCGACAGGCGTTCCGAGCAGGTTCGCTCGGGACATTCCTCTTTCAACTCCGCAACAGGTGCGGAGTTGACGTTCCGTCAAGGAGACGAAACAAGCATGGCTATTGGCACCGTCAAGTGGTTCAACGCTGACAAGGGCTTCGGCTTCATCACCCCGGACGGCGGCGGCGCGGACGTCTTCGCCCACTTCTCGGCGATCCAGTCCTCCGGCTACCGCAGCCTCGACGAGAACCAGCGGGTGGAGTTCGAGGTCGTGCAGGGCCAGAAGGGCCCGCAGGCGGAGAACATCCGTCCGCTCTGACCTCTCGGTCACCCGGCGTCGGCCGGGTCACCACCGTGCAATGCGCACCGGTGGTGGCCCGGCCGTCCCTGTTTTCCAGCGCGGGCGCGAGGCCGGCATCCCCGGCCGGTCCTGGTCGGCGCGTCAGCCTGGCACCGAGCGGCACCGCAAAGCCTGAGTCGGCAATCAGCGTACCGACCGTCGGGTGGGCGACTGTCTTCCTGAACCGGCTCGGGAAGCCTGGCTGCGGGGGGAGGGGCCGGGGGGGCTCCTGATCGGGTACGGGGGAGGAAGACCATGGTGGGCTCGGCAGCGCGTGAGCTGCTCCTGGTGATCGCGGTGGCGGCAGTCGGGCTGCTGCTGGCCACGGCCGTGACGTTCGCACCCTGGCCGGTCACACCGGGCGGGTCCGCTCCGTCCGGCCTGGTGGAGCTGCACCGACCGGCATCGACCGACCGTACGGGCACCGCGTCCGGCTGACGGGACGCGGTGCTCCGGTCGGGTCTTCGCGCAGACCCGACCGCGGTGCGCTTCCTCGCACGCCGGCACCGGCGGGCGCGCCGAGACGTTAGGGTCGGATCCGTGCCGACCCGCAGAGCGAGAATCCCAGCGACGAGGTATCCGGTCGAACGGTTCACCCTCGACAACGGCCTACGGGTCGTCCTGACCCCCGATCGCAGCGCCCCGGTCATCGGTGTGGCGGTCGTCTACGACGTCGGCATCCGCTCCGAGCCGGAGGGGCGCACCGGTTTCGCCCACCTCTTCGAGCACCTGATGTTCCAGGGCTCGGAGAACCTGGAGAAGCTGGCCCACTTCCGACATGTGCAGGGGGCCGGCGGCACCTTCAACGGCTCCACCCATCTGGACTACACCGACTACTTCGAGACCCTGCCGAGCAACGCCCTGGAGCGGGCGCTGTTCCTGGAGGCCGACCGGATGCGCGGCCCTCGGTTGACCGAGGAGAACCTGCGCAACCAGGTCGACGTGGTCAAGGAGGAGATCCGGGTCAACGTGCTCAACCGGCCGTACGGTGGGTTTCCCTGGTTGACCCTGCCCCCGGTGCTGTTCGACACCTTCCCCAACGCCCATGACGGGTACGGCTCCTTCGATGATCTGGAGTCGGCCACCGTCGCCGACGCCGCGGACTTCTTCCGGCACTACTACGCCAGCGGCAATGCGGTGCTCGCGGTCAGCGGGGACATCGACACCGCCGAGGCCGTCACGCTGATCGAGCGGCACTTCGGTGACGTACCGGCCCGTCCGGCACCCGACCGGCCGGACTTCGCCGAGCCGGACCTGACCGTCGAGCGGCGCACCGCGTACACCGACAAGTTGGCGCCGCTGCCGGCGGTGGCGTCGGCGTGGCGGGTGCCCGACCCGATCGGCGACTTCGCCGCCTACCTGCCGTACGTGGTGCTGGCCGAGGTGCTCACCGACGGGGACGCGTCGCGGTTGGTGGAGCGGTTGGTGCGCCGGGACCGCGCGGTGACCAGCGTCGGTGGCTACCTGGGTTTCATGGGTGACCCGTTCGACGTACGGGATCCGACCGCGTTGCTGCTCCAGGCGCATCTGCCGCCCGGCGGCGACGTGGACAAGGTGCTGCGGACCCTGGACGAGGAACTGGACCGGCTCGCCCACGACGGGCTCGGCGACGGCGAACTCGCCCGTACCCAGGCCCGGATGGCCACCCACCTGCTGCGCGAGACCGATGCGGTGCTCGGCCGGGCGCTGGGAATGGCGGTGCTGGAGCAGCAGCGCGGCGAGCCGGGGTTGCTCGGTGAGCTACCCAGCCTGATCGGCGAGGTCACCGACGAGCAGGTCCGGGCTGCCGCGGCCACCCTGCGCCCGGAGCGCCGCGCCTCCGTCGAGGTCCTCCCCGGAGGTGGGTCCCGGTGAGTGCGAGGAGTGAGCCGGGTTTGCGAGCCCCGCAGTCACGAACGGAAGGTGGGTCCCGGTGAATGCGAGGAGTGAGCCGGGTTTGC